>NZ_DANC01000029.1:158592-158879 GCF_002499755.1 Methanoculleus sp. UBA291
CCAGCCGCCGCGGTAATACCGGCGGCTCGAGTGGTGGCCACTTTTATTGGGCTTAAAGCGTTCGTAGCTGGGTTGTTAAGTCTCTTGGGAAATCTGGCGGCTTAACCGTCAGGCGTCTAAGGGATACTGGCAATCTTGGAACCGGGAGAGGTGAGGGGTACTTCGGGGGTAGGAGTGAAATCCTGTAATCCTCGAGGGACCACCTGTGGCGAAGGCGCCTCACCAGAACGGCTTCGACAGTGAGGGACGAAAGCTGGGGGAGCAAACCGGATTAGATACCCGGGTAG
>NZ_DANC01000023.1:0-2063 GCF_002499755.1 Methanoculleus sp. UBA291
CCAGGTTTTATCTGAGGGGTCTTATAATTATAGGATCACCTCAGAGATAGACCGGACCCAGGGAAACTATGGTCTCCGGGGTTATAAGAACCGCCTGAGTAAAGCCGAATCCGGTCATACCGGTGCTCCGGGGTCTTCGTTCATGGATGGTGCCCGGCTACAAACATCCAAAAATATGAGAGGGGAAGCAGGCTTCACCGTTTTCCCTCATCGGCAAAGACATATTCGACATACGGCTCCTCTACACCGTCCCGGAGCGCGGTTCCGGAAAACGCATAAACCGGCCGGACCTGATCCTGCACGAAACCCCTTGGCTCCATCCAGTAACCAATTGTGATATTCTCGATCGTGATCTGGTCGTACTCTTGCCCCGTGTGAGGGCGGACAGTCCGTGCTGCACGAAGATCCTCATACGCCTCCTCGGGAGACCGGAGGCTGACATTCCCGTCCAGTTCCACCTCCCGCCAGGTCTTCACGAGCCCAACGACCTCCCCGCCGTCGCCCAGGATCGCCGCGAATTCGTCGTCGCCATAGACCGGCAGCCCGTCGAGCGACCGGCCGAACCTGACTGCCTTGGTGACGTCGTACGACACCTTCGGTTCGGTGGCACCTGCTTCCCAGATCTCCTGCTTCTGGTTCACCTCGGTCTTCACGACCTGGGCGTCCGGCGACCACATACCGGTCTTCTCAAGGAATGCGAGAGCAACCTTCTCCGCCTCCGCGTCCGAGGGAAGGTCAGGTTGCTCGGTCACTTCGGTCGGGAACTCTTTGTCAAGGATGTGGTAGGCAACGGCGCCGGAATGTGCATACACCGACATGTGCTCCTCCGGTTCCTTCGAGGTGTCGACAAGGAGGAACTCCCCGGTCACCTCGCTGACCGCTTTCGGTTCTCCCGAGAGCCCGAACCGTTCCGCAATCTCCCGAACCTGCTCTTTCGTGACGGTGACCGGAACCACCCGGTAGAGCGTATACGAGCCCTGCACTTCCGGGAACTCTGCAGCGAGAGAGTACGTACCTTCACCCGCACCCGCCACGGCGGGGAGAGGACTCACCGGAGCCTGACCAGGACCAAGAACCCACATGCACCCGACTGCGAACGCCAGAGCGAGACAGACAAATGCACCAACCATTTTTAGTTCCATAACGAAGACCTCAATTTAGTTGCACTGGAATAACCACCGGTAGATCTCACTGTCAACAGGTGGATCGGCGATCACAGATCCCTCTCCCCAGATGCGATCATCACCGCAAGCGGCGTTCTCACCAATGGTCCCTATCCAAACGTCGTTTCCGTGGGTCTCATCCAGCCCAAAATACCACGCGTGACGTACCTTATAATTGTTAAAGAGCTTGTTTGCGACGGCCGCTCCATCCTCGGCGTAGTCGTAGCCGACCGTGTCGAACCCGCAAACCAGATGAGCACCATTTAAGGCCCAATGCGGCCACGCTTTGAATTCTCCGGGAATCTGGGTAGTATGACACGAATGTAGCAAGATCCATTCCAGATCCTGATCACCCCAGTTGCAGTCATGAAAATACACCCAGGCGAGAACAGGCAGGAGACCATCCAGAAGAATGAAACTGTCGTCACCGTGTCCTGCCCAGAAGACAAGGTCCACGCTATCGACATGGGCTGCATCCGAATCCCAGTCCCACCGCTGGGTGTCTCTATCCCAATCGCCTATGTAGAAATTACACCCCCACCCGGCATTATCGAACACTTCATAGAAGCCCTCGGCAATGGCGGGCGAGTTTGGCAGGTTGTTCCTGGTATTATAAATCTGTTTGTACTCCACACCAAATTCCGGGTAGATCGCGTCGGAATCGTCGCCCATCCCGGCGCTGACCGGGATTACGCATGCTGTTCCTACGAAAACCGTTACCAGGAGCATGAAGAACGCCCATGCTCCAATCTTTCCATTCATGTTTTTCCTCCATTCTCGTTCGCCGGAGGACGGAAGAGGCACGCATGTTAAGGAGGTGATCCCGAAACACCTCAGCCGGGAAGGGGGCATCCCCCTCCCGATCCCTCCCCCGCGTGGCGATACCCAGAGAGGAGCCGT
>NZ_DANC01000023.1:2279-70571 GCF_002499755.1 Methanoculleus sp. UBA291
GGAAACTTTTAGGATGACTTCAAGTACACGAAATGCGTACATCCTGTTGCCTCCGGGCATGCGGGGTGCGTCATCCGGGGCGGCAACCAGGGATGGGCGACCCTCGCACACAAGTGGGCACCACACGCGGCACCCAATGCGATTCTGGGTCTTTAAAACATATAAAATAAGCAGTCATCGTTCGGTTTTGACCGAATTCAACATAAAGCTTCTTATTGTAAGATGATCTTCCGATTCACAGGGCCTTGCCACCCAGTACTCTGCCGCCCCCGGCGACCTCACCTTCACCCATGCCGTTGCGCGGGGAACCAAAGACTTCAGACCCGTTTCGCTAGAACCGAGCGAAGAACGCGATTTTTACAGGAACAAGATTCGTCTTCTGTCCGATCCTTTGCATGCCCGCTTGATGTTCCCGAAAGATAAGGGGGCTGATCTCCCTACAAGGGATGAAAGGTCGGCTTCCGGCTACCGGGGCTCTCTCGGGTAGTTGTGTCTGTTCATCAAGAAAGCATATCCGCCGTCGGTGGTCTGGATGACCGAGACTGCGTCGCCTAACAGTTCAAACGTGGCGTTCAGTTCGGTATCCCACTCCGGAAGTCCATCGGCATTGAGTTTCATGACATGAGGGACACCTACCCGGTCGGGGAGGATCAGGAACCGGGATGCGGACCGGTACGTGACAGTGCCGGATACGTATCCTTCATCGATCGTTTTGATGATCGGAGTTGATGCATTGAGCGTCCTCTCCTCCAGCACATTCCCTTCCGGATCAAAGATGACCTCCTCCAGCGTTACGTTGTTGTAGATGACGGTGCACTCGCCCCCCAGCGCTTCGCTCATGAAGTGCACGTCGTTGTACAGCAGCGGCGTGCCGAGCGTCGCATTCCAGAGCAGATCGCCTGTGGCGTTCAACCGGAGTATCCACACGTCAGAGCCGGTCCTGTCCGGAAGATAGATCGGACCGCCCACCAGATACCCGCCGTCGGATGTCTGGATGATGATCTTCGCGTAGGCCGCCCCGGTCGTCGATCCGTAGGTCTTCCGCCACTCCTCCGTCAGGTTTCGATCCCGTTTAAGCACAAGGAAGTCTTTGCCGTCGGTCCCGGCGGCGACAAATCCACCGGCGGCAGTCCCGACAACCGACTGCAGGATGCTGTCGGCCTCGACGTCGCTCTCCAGGATCTCCCCCGCCGGATCGAGGAGCAGGACCCCGGACTCGCCAACCGCTACGATGGCGCCCCGGGTCGTCTCGGCGACGGAAGAGACCGGGGACCCCCTGCCGGTGGCGTTCCAGGCGACCGAGCCGCCGTCGTCAATCTTGAAGATCCCGTAGGATTGGTCCCCGCGCCAGGGCCAGACCTCTCCTCCAATGAGATATCCGCCGTCGGCGGTCTGGACGATGCACGATGCGCGATCGTCACCCCCGGTATCGATGACCGTCTGCCACTGCTCCGTCCCCCCGGCATCGACCTTGAAGACCATGATGTCGCGGCCCACCCCGTACTCCGGCACAAGGCATCCCGCCGCAAAGATCAGCAGAAGGCAGAGCCCGATCAGCAGGATGCCGGGCCCTCTGCAGGCAACGGGTTTCACGCTCTGGTCATCTCCCCCTTCATCCGCTCCGCACCTTCCGCCGCCGGAATGCGGCTACGACCGCGAGCACGGCGCCGAATATGACCGCGGATATGAGCGCAGCCGCCAGATAGGCCATAACCAGGCTCATGATGGGAAGGCCGATCTCGGACAGGGGCAGAGACATCAGGAATTGAGAGACCGGGGAGGGGGCCTCGCTTCCGAACGCCATTGCAAACCCGTAGATCAGAAGCACGGCCACCGTGACCACGGACCCGGAGAAGAGGATCGTGGAGTGGTGCCGGTCGGGGAGGTGGTTCCTGATAAGCATGAACGGTGTCAGGATGCCCATCTGGAGGACCACCAGGTTCAGCACCGGTAAAATCGGCCGGATCGGTGGCACAAAGGAGAGAAACGGCACCAGGACGGCCAGGAGCAGCCCGATCACGATCGGAGCGAGTTTGCTGATAGCCGGTTGCGCCTTCGCGAGAATGTAGTAGAACCCCAGGGAGAGGAGACCGGCGAAGACAGCCGGGAGGAGGACGACAAGTAATGCAAAGACGATGACAGACGATGACATTGGTTCCATGGTTATATCTTACCCCGTATAAGTGAGGAGGAGAGCCCTCCTCAATCTCTCACGTATTTCACCAGACCGAGTGTATACTTCGCCATATCGAGGAGGCAGTTCTCGGTAATCGATCTAACATCTGGGTCAGTTCTGAACGTGTACCGGTGATTATACACCAGATAGTAGAGGTCATCATCGTAGTTTTTCGCATACCCGGCAAGAGATTGCGTCGAGCTGGATGGATCAGTTATGGTGTAATAGTACCCGTTGTTCTGAATAACCGACTTGAAGTTATACCCCTCTCCACTGCCTTGATCCCAGTTCTCTCCAACATAATCCTCATACTCGGCGTGAACCCATGAATTCAGCGCTTGTTCAATTTCCATACCGGTATGGAGTGGATTTCCTACATCAGTCAGGAAATGGCTTGAATACCCAAGGTTCATGTATGCATTGTACATTGACGACTGATCGTAGTAGTTTTTGGCAATGTTTGCATAGTTCTCACATTGTGCCGGAGCATTACCTGTTCCAAGCACAGGATTGTAGTAATGATCGTAGGAGTGACACACGATCTGGATGAAGGTATTCAACCATTCGAACCCGGTAGGGGGCAAGACCGAAGGCCAAGAGTCGGGATCGTCTGCTGCATCATGAGCATACGTAGCATATGCAGATGAAACACCCCACTTCAGGCAGGAGGTCTCTATGATATCCTGATGACAGGGAGCCGCCCACCACTGAATGCTGCTTTTGGTCGCGAACTTATCGTTCAGGTACTCGGCAAGCGCTTCATCGGCCTGAGCAAGGATGGACTCTTCCTCTTGGGTCAAGGCATACTTGCCAGGAGATACGAAAGTCACTTCTGTTCGACCGTCACGTTGGATCGCAGTTACAGGATATTTTGCCCAAATTTCCCTGAGTCCTTCAGATAACATCTGTTTTTTCTCATCGGAGATTTGAGCCATCTTCAAATCATTTAGAGCATTTTTCTTTCCTTGCTCATCGGCGGCAAACAGTGCCCAATGAGGCGTTGCTTTTTTCACATCTTCATCGATCACGAAACGTGAATCGGAGGGTGTCTGCTCATTTGCCGCAACTACAGGAATCGATTGCTCAACCGGAACCTCAGAGGTTCCTGCTACTGCCGGCACAACTCCCACGCTCATCAGCAACAGTGCCAAGAGCAAGGAGAATGCCCGCATTCCAGTTTTTCCGTTCATTTCGTTTTCCTCCAGTTTCTGTCCTCGGAGGCAGGAGAAGCACATGTTTAAGTACGCAGAACGCTTACGTTCCCTTTGCCTCCGGGCTTGCGGGGTGCGTCATCCGGGGCGTCAGACCTGGGGATGGACGACCCCCGCACACAAGCGGGTACCGCACGCGGCACCCGACGCAATTCTGGGTCGTTAGAACATATAAAATCAGCAGTCATCGTTCGGTTTTTTCCGAACCTCGGAAAAATGTTTCTATAGTATGACGCTTCGCAGATCCGCTGCTTGCCCGGAACCGGATCGCAAAGTTTAAGGTTTGTTCGGCCAGAACCGAACCACGACAGCGGGTTTTATAGGATTTCCCCTCAGATGCAGGTCTGGTTCCGGGTGCAGGAACGCCCGGGCGCACCTTGAGGGATACTTATGAAACAATGGTCATTCACGCTGGCAGCACTCCTCCTGCTCGCGGCTCTGCCTGCCGCCGCCAGCGCCGCACCACCCGCACACAACTATGACTGCTCGGATACGACGCCGACGGCCTACGACGCACGGGTCGATCAGGCTGCGATGAGCTACTCCAGCTCGTCGTCCACGAACGCAGTAGCATCGACAGCGTACAATCAGTTCAGGTCGGATGCGATATTCTTCTTCAACGGCCACGGCCTCTACTACGACGACTCGCATAAAGGCGGTGGAATAAAGTTTTCCTCGGAGTCCTGGATACTTGCCGACACCGACGGTCACTACCCGGGAAACTACCAGTATTACATATCTGATTATGGAACCGATATCAGGGATGTCCTGCTCGCGGTCTACCTCGCCTGCTATTCGTCCCACGACAACCCTTACAACGGGGATCTCGTCCGGGAGACCGTCACGAACAAAGGCGCGGACATCTGCGTCGGGTTCGACGGCGAGGTCGAGATCGAAACCGGAAACTACTGGTCCGAGAGTTTCTGGAACCGGGTGCGAAACGGGGAGACCGTTGCAAGCGCCACAAGCAACGCAAAAGACGACTGCTACTGGCAGTGGCCGATCGGTTACCATGGAGTGGATACCTACGAGATCTCCGGGAGTTACAACAGTTATCTTACTCCCGCTCGCCACGGAGTCTCTTAATGGGGTGATTCAGCTATGAAATGGATACCAATTACTGCAATCGTGTGCCTTGTCATCGTGGCTCTGGCCGCGTCGGTGGCCGGCGCTGGCACTCCAATTGGAGTGGATACTGCGAAGGAAAAAGCGCAGGGCTTTCTCACCGAACCCGATGCAACCCTCGAGTATCAGAAGATCGAGTGCCTGAACCTGGGAGAGTACTACGTCTTCGGTACCGGAGGCGGACAGATCTATGTCAACGCCCGGACCGGGGCAGTCGAACGCGCCACGTTCGATTCTGCGCGAAAAGACTCCCATGAGATCCGGTTGGATCGGATCGCAGCCGAAGCGGCGGCAAGGGCCTACGCCGAAGAGAAGTACGACGGCTTTTCAGGGAAGAACATGCGGCTTACCGGGTCGAACCTGGTCTCTCACGGCGATGCGGGCAGCGAGTACTCATCCACCTGGAGAGAGGAGATCAAAGGTGTCCTCACGCCGAACACAGTCGTCGTGAACCTTAACCCGAGCACCGGCGAGATCGTCTCGTATATCGGGATCCAGCGGGAGATCAAATGTCCACTTGAGCCGAAACTCTCCCGGGACGAGGCGCTGAAGGTCGCGGCCGGGCAGTTCCCGGGAATCAAGGTGATCGATGCAACGGCCGACCTCTCCGTCGAGTACACCCGACCGGACGTACAGACGCTGACGTGGGTGATCACGATGAGAGGCGAGCCCGTGGATCACGTCCTCCAGGGAGGGCTCGTCGTCATCGACGCACAGACAGGAGAAGTGCTGATGGTGAGCCCATACCTCTAAATCACCTCTTTTCCTAACGTGATACAATGCGCTCGAAGACGTGGATATGGGTTGGCCTTGCCGCCGTTCTCATCCTTGCCGCGGTGAACCTCGCCATACTCACCGCCTTCCCCGTGGAGCACCAGCACGTGCAGGAACCACTCAAGCGCGTGAACTGGATATTGCCGTTCGGCCCGGGATTCGAGTATCGCGGTCCTTACGGGAGCCCGGTGATCGTCTACGACGGGATGAACGAGACCTGGCAGCTGCAGAATACTACCGCCTGGAGCCGGACCCTCTCCCTCGGTGACCGCTACAGCCTCGACCCGGCCCACCCGGAGGATATCCGGTACACCCCCGATATCGCGATCGAGGGCGACAAGATCAGCCTCGACTTCTTCGTCCGGAACCTCGCAGGCGAAGACTGCGCCCAGGCTGATCTTGCCGTGACGACGGGGATTGAGCGCCTGAACGCCACCACCGGATCTCCGGAGGGGAACATCCTCCCCGGCGCCGCGACCACGCTGCCTATCGGCGATCTTGCCGCCGGCCAGTGGCGCGAAGTGCGGGTGACTGCGGACCTCCCAAGACCCGAACCAGGGGAGGTCCTTTACCTGACGATCGGTCTTGCCGCCCCGTACACCATCACGACCCCGAACGGCACGCCGATCACCTTCGACTTCCGGCGGGTGACCGCCACCATACCGGGTTTCAACACCTCCTGGAAAGAAGAGATCGACCCCGGCTCTACCCCGGACCCCGACTACAACAGGGCCCACCTCCCCGGTGGATCGGCGACGTTCATTGTGACCGGTATCGAAGCACCGGAACTGGTCCCGCCCCCGACTCTCCGGGCGGATTGAGAGAAGCGGCACAATCTTTTTTCCGGCCGTACTGCAGCCCGGGGCCGTTCCGGAACACTTTTCCCTTCCGGCAGAAGAATACCTGATCGGTTAGGGCCAGGCCCGCGAAGGGAGGGGTTCCAAAGCATGGAAGAAGTTACGCTTGACCGGGACGACATCGCCGCTCTTGCCTCCGGCGTCCGGGTCGCAATCCTCAAAACGCTCGATACCCGACCCATGACGACGAGCGAGCTCGCCGACGGGCTCGGTCTTGCCAAGTCGACCGTTCATGAGCACCTCGCCGTCCTGGCCGACGCGGACCTGGTGACGCACGAGAGTGCCCGGAAATGGCGGGACTACACCCTGACGAGGAGAGCCCGGAGGATCCTCCATCCCGGGAAAGACCATCGGATCATCCTCCTCTTCGGCACGTCCCTCGCTACCCTGACGACCGGGGCGCTTCTCGTGGCCTCGTTCCTCCGCGGCTTTGCCGTGCTCGGGGGGAGCGTCGTCCGGGAACCCCTCCTCCTCTACGCGGGCGAGGTGTTCCTCGGCGTGACGCTCGTGCTCTGGTACCTTGCGGTGCGGTGCCGCCGGCAAACCTCCTCCATACCAGCGTAGTCTCTCGCCCCACACGCAAGCCCGTTAAACCGTCTCCCGACTCATCGCCACCTTTCCCACCCCGAGCAGAGCCGTAAAGGGGTACCGGCGCCCACACAGGTGAACCGGACGGAGCGGGGTCCTTATGAACGGTGCGGTCATGGATTTCCGGATAATCGCGGACCAGATATTCATCCAGGTCCTCCTGATCACCGCCGGCTACGTCGGCCGTCGCCACCCTGCGGCGTTGGCCTCCTCTCCGTTGGTCTTCCCTTGTTCAATCGAGCATCGCCCGGATCCGACCCACTACCAAGCTCGCCGATGCCACCACATCGCGGGCATCAGCCTCTGAGTAAACACAGCCGTAATCCGCGCCTTCCCGCGTGCGCATGGCGAAATTGAAGTCTTCGAGTACCGATGCCGGAAGAAGGCCTTTGTCGACATAAAGAGCCTCAACGGCATAACGAAGGCAGGAATGGCTCTTTTCGCGATAGCCCCCGGAGAAGACAAGGGCACGTAGGGTGTGAAACTGTGCATAGTAACCCTGGATGATTGCCCACTTCATATTCCCCTCCGCGAGAGAATGTTCTGCAGCAGCCAGATCCTGCTCCGCTTCCCGCAGTTCCTTTGTGACCAGTCCAGAGTCGACCGGAACGCGGACAATCTTTCCCCGCTGCAGGCACTGTTCAAACCGATACTTCATCGCTCCTCCTCAATCAGGACTTTTCCCGCTAAAATCCGCTCGTAAAGAGCCGGATCGGCGGTCTTCAGGGACCGAAATTCCCTGGGCGTGAGAATGAGCGGCGAGAGCTCGCGGTCGAGCCCGGCCCGAGCCACGGCGATGCTCTCTGCCGCAGCCCTTGCATCACCCGTCTCGATGGCGAGATCGATATCGCTCTCGTGGGTATCGTCGCCGGTCGCCGTGCTCCCGAAGAGGATCACCCTCGCCACGTCGCCCCGCAGGCGAAGGATCAGTGGGTTGAGTTCGATGAGTGTGGCGCAGATCTTCACTTCACGGAGGAGCGGGCTCTCCATCGCTGCGCGATAGACCACAAGGCGCCCACGCTCTTCGCGATGCACCAGACCCGCCTCCGCCAGACGGGCAAGCGTCTCGCTGGCCGAACCCACCCCTATCCCGAGCAGCCGGGCGAGCTCGCGGACATAATAATCGTCGTGATAATGCCTGCCCAAGAACCGGAGAAGCGTGAACGAGGCCCCGGAGAATATGTTCATATCACTGAACATATGTTCACATTTTTGAACGATTCTTATGTGAATCTTTCGGTGCGACCCCCTGGTCCACGGGAGTGCACGCAGGCGAATGTTCCCGGCTCTGGTAATCCCGATCGAGAAGTTCCGTCCCCGCCATCACCGCTCCACGCAGCCCTGCCCCTCAAACTTCCCGGGGTAACCACGGTTCGCCCGGAAATAACTGGACTATGCCCTGACGGAGAGAGGTGAGCGAGGCGCTCCTCCGTGTGACGAACGCGCTGCGGTCCCGGCGGAGAACCACCCCGACACACGGGTAGGCTCTCTCGCCCACCACGCTCCCACGCCCTCAACCCCAAGCAGAACCGTAAAGGGGTAGCAGCACCCACGCTGGTAAACCGGACGGAGCCTACATGAGCGGCATGATCGCGGATTTCCTGGTAGTCGCGGACCAGATCTTCATTCTGGTCCTCCTGATCGCCGCCGGTTACGTCGCGGTCGCGACAAAGATCGTGGACCCCCGGCCCACCCGGGGGCTCTCCGGGCTCCTCATCAACATCACCCTGCCGGCGCTGATCGTCGCCTCGATGCAGGTGCCGTTCACCCCCGAGCGCCTCGCGGGCGCCGAGACCCTGGTTCTCGCGACGGGAGCCCTCTACATCATATCGTTCGCCATCGCCTGGGCCGTTTCGAAAGCCATGCGGGTCCCGGCCACAGAGGAGGGAGTCTTCCAGTTCGCCATCGTCTTCGGGAACGTGGGGTTCATGGGGTTCCCGGTCGCCCTGACACTCTTCGGCCCGGACTCGCTCTTCTACGTCGCGATCTTCAACCTCATCTTCAACATCCTGGTCTTCTCGGTCGGGATCATGATGCTGACCGGGGGGAAGGGGAAGGAGTTTGACCTCCGCCTGCTCGTAAACCCCGGGATCGCGGCCTCCATCGTCGGGCTCGCCCTCTTCCTCGGCTCGGTGGAGATCCCGAGCCCCGTCATCGACTCGATCGACCTCCTCGGGGGGGTGACAACGCCGCTTGCGATGATCATCGTCGGGGCGATGCTCGCGACGTTCCCGGCCCGGGAGATGATCGGGAACTGGCGGATCTGGGTCGCGAGCGCTGTCCTCCTCCTCGCCGTCCCGGCGGCCTACTGCTACCTCATCGCCCCGTTCTTTCCCGATCCCTACATCAGCGGGATCATGATCACGATGGCCGCGATGCCCGCCGCCGCAAACACCGTCATCTTCGCGGAGCAGTACGGTGCGGACTCAAAACTCGCGTCGCAGATCGTCTTCGTATCGACGATCGGGTCGCTCGTCACGATCCCGCTCGTCACGACGGTGTTGCTGTAGTGCGCCGGGCATCTCATCCTGCGGGTTCCAAAAGAGGGGAAGTCGCAGCCATGGAGGTTTTCGCAAACTGGATATACTTTCAAGGCGCTTGCGCAAACGTTATGGTAAACCACTCCAATTGACCATATAAGCGGGTACAAGCGTGCAATCGTCGCTGGCAAAGGGAGTTTATCGGGAGCAGCAGGATTATGAGACCAAAGCTGAAACGGATCGAGGAGGAGCGAAAGACATTCATCGGAACGTTTGTGCGATTCGGGAAGAAAGATCGCTACCGACCAAAGAGGGTCGGGGATGAGTGGGTTACCTATGACGTGACGGTGCTGCTCACCGATATCCGGGACAGCGCCGGCAACCCGATCACCGATCATCTCTGGTTCAACTACACGAAGGGATTCGAGAGTCTCGGTGATCTGCAGGAAGGGGATGCGATCAGGTTCGATGCCAGGGTCAGGCCCTATATCAAGGGCTATGTCAACCAGAGAGCATATATCGACGAGCGGGAGGTCGACTACAAACTTGCCTACCCGACAAAGGTTGCCCGGGTCGGGTAAGGCGCCGGCGGGAGAGGTTGTCCCGGTTCTCCCTCTCCCTGCGCAGGCTGTACCTGCAAGATCAACTCTCAACCGGAGCTGGTCGTTGCGAACACGGGAGTAGTATCGCCGGATCTCCCCAGGTGATGGAATCAACCCCTACAGGAACGCAAGACCCCCTGCAATAACCTGATAATCAGCTTGAATCGGAATAAAACCGGATTTTGTACCCATAACGACCGTATTCACCGTTGTCGCCCAGGTATTCTCTCTCATCAAGCGTTCCGTGCCCCCCACTCCCCGGTACTCGAGGCTGAACGTGACGACCCCGGCTGCGTCCTCAGGCGATGGGACGAAACCGCTGAGGAATACGGCCGTGATGTAGGCGCCGCCTGAGACTTGGATGAACTCGGTGACACTCACATTATCGGGTGTCGCAAGCACAGGTGCGAGCAACCGCGGCTCTCTCTTCATCCCCGGTCTGCACCACCTCAAACGACACAGATATGTCGGGCGCGTACTCTCCCGCCGCCGTGAACGCAAGCATCCTCCCGTAGGGTGTCTCCCGGATCTCTGCCTGCCACCCGGAGACCTGGTTACCGGTGAGCACTTCATCGGGGATAACCAGAGTACCCGTTGTGTTCGCCGGAACCGGGACCATGACCGTGGCGGTGCCGTTCACGGCAGGAACGGGTAGATCGGTGATCTCGATCGCGTAGAAGTTGCCCGGCGGAACGGTCTCGGTGAACGCGAAAAGGAGGGACAGGACGATGATCACGCTGAAAATGGCAGCGAACGCCTTGAAAATAAAGTCAACCTTCATGCAGACCTCGCTTTGGGCATCGAACTCGGGGATGAACCGTGCATTCCCGGGTATCGGTACCTACGGGTGAGAAATCAACGTTCAACGGTGAACTTTTCTGCGGCGCGCATCTACACATCAGGCATCCCTTACCGGTTCTGAGCAACGCCCGCAAGCCGAAGGCGGGAGCCGTGCGAAAGGGTATCCCTACCACGCCGCCGGCTATACCCCGCTGTTCCGCCCTGCGACGTCGGTAGCGACCAGGATCAGCGCCACCACTGCGACGATGATGATCGCCAGGATCCACTGGTAGGCGATGACTGCATACAGGCCGGCCGCGATGCCGAGAAGTGTCAACACGATGAGGTATTTGCGCTCCATGTATGACGATCTGGATGTTCGGGCATATACCTTTTCTGTCACGTTTCTTTATGCATCCGGGGGATGTAACTGAAAATGGGTGATAGAAAGATCCGTTTGGTGGTGCATGTCGTGCGGCACCCTGACGGTCACACCCGTGCGGATCTCCCCGATTTTCCGTAGCAGAGGATTTTTGTGGCCAAATCAACCCGAAAACAGTTACGTAAGTCCTATCATCAGTGACGACGATACCATCAACCATATTGGTACTGCATATCCCGGCTCGGAGGTTCAAGAATGAAAAAGATCCCGCTCATCGTCTGGGTAATCCTCATCTCCCTCGTCTTCATCCACTACTTCTACACGCCCGAAATGCCCGAGATTGCCACGGGAGCGATGGTGATCGACCTCGACCCCGAGGAGCGTCAACCCGATCTCGTGCACCTCTGGGACGTCCTGGTACGTGAGCAGGGTTTCGCGAACGAGTCGGCCGTACTCATTCAACTGAATCAGTTCGTCGATAAGGACGGGGTGGTGCAGTGCACCCAGGCGCGTTATTCCGGGGGCGTAGACGGAGAGCAGCACTTTTACGAGACATACGCCTACCCAAGCGGCAACGTGTTCTACAAAGACCAGATACTCGAGTTCCCCCTAGAGGGAGCGCACCCCCTCGCCGTCTTCCGTGAAGCGACCCTGATCGATTTTGCCGACCTCACCCGGGGAGAGTGCAATGTAACGCTTAGAACATTCAAACACGAGATTGAGAAAGAGTATAACGAAACCCACGGCGACCTTTACATCCTCTCACAAGGCTCGCTCCGCCCCCTGAAGGAGGCGGCGTTCCCGGGCGGCACCTGCTGGTACACGATCGAGATCGTCCCGGAGGTTCCGCGGCCGGAAGGGAGTTCGACCGCGGGGGGTGTACCGGATCGTCTCATCTTCTTCACAGAACGGGATATTGCCCTTGCTGATACGGTTGTCTATGCGTGATGCGGAGAAATTGTCTGATCGCAGATGTTATATAGAGTTCGCAGGACGAACCGAAAAAAAGGCAGGAGGATGAAATCAGGGTCTCAGGCCGGCATCAGGTCCCGGTACCCGAAGCTCCTTTTCTGGTATTCACGAGATGCCATGACTTGTGTACTGCTATATACTCCTTCACATCCGGGCAGAGATAGTATCGCACATTCCGCCCATCCCTCTCGCTCCTGACAATGCCCTCCCGGATCAACGACTTCATATGCCAGGTGATGTTCGGGCCCGACATGATGAGCCGGGACGCGATATCCTTCCTCGTAATTCCCGGGTGCTGCAGAACAAGGTTTATTATTCGGATCTTTGGATGCTCGTTGAGGCATCCGGCCAATACCTTCTCCAGATCGGAGCAGGTGCCCACATCGACGTAGTGCCTCATTCCTCCGTTGTTCTGCTCGGCAACGACCTTTCCCATCCGGCATAGTACCCCCACATGATACCGGAGAGTCCCGATATTCATCCCCAATGTTTGGGAAATAAACCGCATGGATGCCCCCGGATTCTCTAGAATGCACGTATACACCGCGTTTCGATTTTCGTTGCCCAGAACATTCCGACATGAAACCCTCTTATGACCAAGATACAGCCACACAAACAGCGAGAACAGTAACTGTATTGGAATGAAGAGCGCCGGGGCGGATACGCACACGAATTCAAGGATGAGGATACTCAGGGGTTCGTTCCAGGGATACAGCGGAGTTAGACCTGAAGGTAACTGCTCCGGGTATGCGCCATAAACAGGCTGAATAGGGGTGGCGCACACGGTAGACGACAGTAGTAGGATGTAGAAGGCGACCAGGGCGATTCTGGAAATTCGTGACTCTGGAGCCATGGGAATGCATAAGGCCAGTGGCAATAAAAAGATTTGGTTTTAGAAATAACTAAATGCATACAGTTGAGTTCCGGTCACACGCTCTCCATAGACCTTAAATTTCCAGAGCCCGGATGCAGGGTTGGATATCTTGAGATAAATCCGCCCATCAGGTTCGCGACCATCATCGTCATCATGATAAGAACCGTACAGGCTCCCGTCGGGCCTGTAGATATTCAGTCTCAAAGAGTAATCGGGAGTAAACCAGTCCAGATCGAACTGCAGTGTAGATGTACCAACCGGTACGTTGCAACTATAGGAATCGGTCTCCCCCTGTGTGATGGTATAATATTCACGGGTTATGAACCCATTTGCTTGTGGGAGGTCTAACGTGGTTACATTGTTTCCACTTTCGACACTGCCTGCTGAAACCATCGGAATGATGAGAGCAAAGATGGCCAGGAGCCCAATAAGGCGGTTGAATTTCATCAAAATCCACTGATAGAGACTTCGGAGACACTCTGCATAAATATTCTGTCCCATTTCTTTACACGTTTTATATACAGACGAAGTGTCAGCTTCTGGCAAGAGAAGGAGGACATCCGTTTGCCCAATAGGGATCCGGGGAAATTTGCTAAATCCCGGAGAATGAGGCCGGATGCAATCAGATGAATATCAAATGTCCAGCTGCGAGGCATTCTTACACCCCCTTCCACACAAAGAAACTCTGGATGGATACCACGTTCGATCTTATCCCTTCGAGGCGAATACCTGCGTCAGCGAGGGAGTGTCCGGACCAACCAGGATCACATGTATCCCCGTTTGACCTACATCTTCTCTACAGCCAAAGAACAACCAGGCACCGAATGAATAGCCGCCTAACGGCGATAGAAGCGGCGATGCAAACGCCGGATGACCAGCAAAACCAGGCCAGCAAAACAGAATATAATGAGTATCATGAGAACAAGACCGACAACCTGGCCAAAGATCATGAGGAAGGGATCGATCTCCGGATAAAACTCCCTAATGGTGTGATAGAAAAGTAGGAGGAAGAGCATCACGGCAAACAATCCTGTTAAAACCAAGTCTGAAACTCTTTGCCGCATGCCTCATCCACCTGTTATGAAACCGTTACCGTAACCCAGGCATTGTCCCAAACCAGAACTCCGGAAACTATCTCTCGCTCATCGTCCAGAGAAGTAAAAAGCGCGAATTCCGCCGCATTACGGTGCATTCCTCCTGCGATATATTCGGATGAGATAGTACCCCACCGAGAGCATGATCACGGCTCCCAGAGCAATCCCCAGAAGCACAGGATTATAGAATGCACTGAATGCACTTTTAGACCCGTTATACGCGGCGGTATCTCCGATCTCAGGTTTTTCAAGCGCCGTTTGCCGGGCGTTTTCCGTACCTGCCACCGAGAGCTCATCATTCGTCGGATCGATCTGCACGTCTTCACCCGGCTGAGCGGATGCATGCGCTATGCCGCTGCCAGCAAGGATGAAGAGCAGCAGGGCAATGCAGATTTTCCGTCCATATATCTCTCTCATTTCAGCGATCGGATAGAGCAGAGGGGTTCAGTCTCCTTTCGAGTATGGTCGACGTGAGTTCAAATCGTCCCTCTCCGGGCTCGGGTGAAAAGAGCGATACGCTCATCGTTCCAGAACCGCTCCGCCCGGATTTAAGAGAGGTGCTATGTGGTACCCCGGCAGAATCCCAGACCGTCAGGGTAAAGACGGCTGTCTTCCCGCCGCTGGATCCATCTCTCCGGATGTCGTTCCATGAAGTAGTGAAGGTGTTAATTCCTATCCCAGTCTCGATGGAAGGGGATATCGGGTTAGAATACGATATGTCGATGTCGCTCTCGAGGCTGGCATGAACAGAACCGAGATGGTGAGTGCCATGGGAGATATTGTCCAGAAAGACAACACTGCCGCTCGAACTGGCAGTGCTCACCGCAACCTCTTCCCAGGCATACAACGTTACATACACCAGAGCACCATACGCCAGGACACCTGCAAGACCCACCATCAGGACGATGGTGTATACTATTTTCCTATTCAAAAGATCACCGTTCCGCTTTAAAATGGTGCATCCAAGAGGATGCACTTTCTTCAGACATAGTCAAGGTCTTCGGTGTATCTACTAGAATCCATCTCTGTCTCCAACCAGTCGTGTGTCCGACACCACAGTTCATACTGGGCGTCGCCGCTGCCTCGTGAATCGAAGCTCACGCTGATCGTACCACTTCCCGCAGCGTCAACTTTTAGATCATCGCTAGGGTGCGCCACGCCCCGGGCATCCCATACCGTCAGACGATAAACTGCTCCCTGACCGTCAAGAGGTCGGTCATTCTTGTTGCTGTACGACGCTGTGAAAGTGTTATACCCGGCCGAAACGGTGACGGGCCCCACACCGACCGCGTATGCAGTATCGCCGTCGCCATCCGTAGACATGCTTCCCAGATCTATTGTTTCCAGAATTCCCATGTCGTCTGTAATCTTCTCTACCGGCGTTTCCACATCGATTTGAGCCGCAAAAACTGCCCCGACAGATACTGATACAAAGAGCATCAGCACTGCCAGCACCGATAGAACTCCTTTTCCTTTCTTCATCCTTGTTACCTCCTGTTACTGTTCCCGGAGGCAGACGCACACATTTAAGTACGCAAAGTGCGTAAACTTTCTTTGCCTCCGGGCTTGCGGGGCTCTATCATCCGGGCGTCAACCGTGGATGGAGGGACCCCACGAACTCTTGCAGACGCATCCTCGCGCCCACACAATGACATGGGCACGAGTTTACTTATAAATTCTGTCCGATTTCTTTACACGTCCGGGAGATGTTTATGAAAATGCGAAGGTACATCACTCCTCGGGCGCGGAGCGCATAGGAAAGAGCCTCTTCTGGTAGAGATACCTGTTTTCGATCGGCAAGTGTGTTCAGAGATGCGATGGAGATGGGCATCTGGCACAGCACACCCACATGATACCGGAGGGATCCGATACTCACCCCCAGCATTTGAGAAAGAGATCGCATGCGAATCCCCGGATTCTCCCGGATACATGTATACACCACATTCTGTATCTCGTTTTCAAGGATATTCTGGCAGGCGAGTCTTTTCTGGCCAAGCCGCAGCCATAAGGACAGAGAGAAGAGGAGTTGCACCGAGACGAAGAGCACCGGGGCGGATACGCACACGAACTCGAGGATGAGGATGCTCGGGGGTTCGTTCCAGAGATACAACGCGGTCAGATCCGAAGGCAATCTTTCCGGGTATGCGCCATAAACAGGTTGAATAGAGGTGGCGCACACGGTAGACGAGAGCAGCCAGGAGGCAGAAGGCAACCAGAGCGATCCTGATAGTCAAGGGCCATCGCACCATGACGTTTTGTAAGCCCGGTGACGATAAAAGTGTTGCTTTTTTTTATCCGTATCTAACTGCCTATGCCCGGGTTCCGGGCGCGTTCTCCACATATATGGATTCCCGGCATGTATGTTCAAGGCAATCGATCCCAGGTTAATCTATCAGATAACCACCGTCATTCGCCACGGCATACGCTATAGAGGCGCCGGATAACAAGGAACACCAGACCGATGATGCAAAATACAGTGAGCACCAGGAAAACGAGACCGACAGTCTGGACAAAGAGCATGAAGAAGGGGTCGAGCGCCGGATGGAACCCCCTGATAGGGTCGTAGAAGAGCAAGAGAAGGAGCAACACGAAAAACAGTCCCGTTAAGAATCGTGTCCAGCGATATCTTCTGCCGCATGCTTCACTCGCTTTGTTATAGGTACTAATGATCCGACGTTTCATGCCCCCATCACTCACCCATCTTTCGCAGTTTCAGGCCGAAATAGACAAATGACAGGGTCAGCGCCGCGGCATAACCAACCCCGATTAAAGCTCGTGGATCCGGCACGATCACGATCGGTACCAGAAAAACGATCACCAACAGGGGAAAAAAGGCCAGGACAGTGACCGGCACCGACAGGGCTCTCAAGAGTTGGTAGCATACGGATTGATAGGACCTGCCCTCTTCCATAAATGACTCCTCCGGAGATGTAAACCGGTTTATACCGGAATCCACAGTGGAGACATCAACGTTCTCCTATAAACGATCTCTCTCACAATCATCTACACATCAGGCCCGGCAGGTGGAAATTCACCCTGAAAACGACCACAACGGGCTGGAAACGTGAGCTGCGCCGGATGGCAGAGGCAGGAACGATCCCGGCGGCCGCTCGCCGACCGAAACCCTGATGCCATGGACCGTCCAAAATTCTGGACATATGTCTAAAAAATTGGACATTCGGGAGGACCACCTCAGGGTCCTCTTCCTCTTCACCCGGGGCTACGACCGGGAGGTCTACATCCAGGGAGTACCTCACCCCTGAAACCCCCGCACAAACCGCTCCCGGATCTCCGCCGGAGCAAGCGGGATATTCTGGACCGCCGCGTTCCCGGGTCTTAACACCACATGAATAAAGTTCGGGCCCCGCCCCCGGCTCTCCCATGCCTCCACGAGTTCTTCTTCGTCCTGCACCTTGCGGGTCTGCCGGATCCCGGCGGCGAGGGCGAGGAGTTCCATGTCCACCAGTAGCAGAAAAGTGCGGCCCTGAAACCCGCTTCCCATACCGGATCTCCTCGTCTTGATCGAAGATCCACTCATCATCCCACTGATTACGACGGTGCCACTCTAGACCCGGGGCGGAGCGTCACGCATCCTGCCGCCGTTTTCGGGCGCTTCCGATCTGCCGGGGCGGGCCGAGAACCCCGAGGACCGGAAGCAGGACGTCGAACCCCCGGTGATCAGGGAAAAAGATCCATGCAGCTGAAACAGAACGAAAGAAACAGTGCCGAACCAGGAGAGGAACAGCAACGACAGGCAAAAGGCGATCACGACAGGCCAGGCATACTCCCGCATCGGGATGCTCCCCCCGGCGAGGGTCGGTCGAAAGAACCAGAGGAGGAGAGCGGCGGTGAAAAGGACCGCATGGATAAAGATCCCCCACAGGGAGAGGCTGAGCCAGCGAAGCAGGACCGGCATGGAGAGGACGACGATGCCGAAGGCGACCAGGGCATACTCCTTTGCCGTGATCCGCCCTGGATCCCGGCTACAAACATCTCAAAAATATGAGAGGGGGAGCAGACTTCACCGTTTTCCCTCATCGGCAAAGATATATATTCGACATACGGCTCCTCTACGCTATCCCGGAGCGCGCGTGAGGGCGGACAGTCCCCGGTCTTCTCCAGGAGTGCAAGAGCAATCTTTTCCGCCTCCGCGTCCGAGGGAAGGTCAGGCTGCTCGGTCACTTCGGTCGGGAGCGCTTTGTCAAGGATGTGGTAGGCCACCCCGCGGGAATGCGCATACACCGATACCTGCTCTTCCGGCTCCTTCGGGGCGTCGACAAGGAGGAACTCCCCGGTCACCTCGCTGACCGCTTTCGGTTCTCCCGAGAGCCCGAACCGTTCCGCAATCTCCCGGACCCGCTCCTCCGTGACAGTGACCAGGACCACCTGGTAGAGCGTATACGAGCCCTGCACTTCCGGGAACTCTGCGGCGAGAGAGCACGTACCTTCACCTGCGCCCGCCACGGTGGGAAGAAGACTCACCGGAGCCTGACCAAGACCAAGAACCCACATGCACCCGACTGCGAACGCCAGAGCGAGACAGACAAGTGTACCAACCATTTTTAGTTCCATAACGAAGACCTCAATTTAACCCACGGGAGGACGGGGCATAATTCAAGTAGGAAGAATGCATATACCTCATTGCCTCCGGGCATGTGGGGTGCGCCATCCGGCCGTCAAGCAGGGATGAGGGGCCCCCGTATACCGCGGGAGGGTCATTCCAGTATCCATGTGTAAAGTGCCAATGTCCTCAAAGTTCCTTTTCGGCGACGCATAGTTACCATAACCCCAAAGGCCGCTCAAGCGACCACAGATATCACCATAGATGAGGGCGTTGACAGAACAGATTTCTAAAAAAGGATGTAAAATAGTCCTCGATTACTGGCTTTACCTTAGACCGTAAGGGGCGTTACACCCAAATCAGCTGTCACCCCTGAAATTGGAGAGAATACAGAGTAATCATCGCTATGCCCCCAGTGGATACCCACAAGTATCCGATCATGATTGGGCTCGACATGAAAAACAGGTGCTCCGCTATCACCACCTGAAGAAGCATAGGTCGTATACCGCTGATTCTGGAGCATTCGTTTATAATGAGAGTTGAACTCCTCACCCGTTCTAAGAACTTGCCCGAATGAGAGTTCCGATGTTTTTTCCCGACATAACAACACTTAGCCCAGAGCCCGGATCACTATAATAGCCCTTTATTGCACTAGTTACTGAGGGCGTAGTGTAAATGCGAGCTACAACGTTATTGAAAGGGACCCAAGCTGCGTCAGAGTAGGTACCACCGTCCGTAGACACTGTACCCGCATCAAAACCAATAGTCGGCTGATAGACTTTTGTGCCAGCACCCTCAGTACAGTGTCCTGAAATAACATAGCCCTGACTTCCTGAACTGGTTTGTGCTGCAAATCCTGTTGTCGCTTCTCCGGTCCCTCCAGGAAGGCTTGTTTGTAGCATCAGTCCTCCGATGATCGGTCTACAGTAACTAGAACGGCTCTCGGGGGGATAACTGTCGAGTTCAACGAGCGGGGATGAGATGAACTTGACCGGAATGTTGCTGATACCCATAGTCCTTCCCCGGCTCTCAAGCGTCCCGTAAAGGTTATCCATCGCTTCGGAATCCATCGTCCGATTGTCAACGATGGAGACGAACACGTAGCCTTCAATATCATATCCAAAACCGTGAATCGGACCCTCAGGGTAGAACAAGGGCTCGATATCGCATCTGGCATCAGCCACGAACTTATCAAGGCTGTCTTCCCAGGTGCACCGCATCCTTGTGTCTTTGAGGGCAGGCAGTGTCCCATACCTGTGAAGAACATGATCGTGCGCATTCAGGTATTCAATACCAGCCTGAATGTCAGCCTCGGAGATCTCCTCTACAGGCATTTTTTCAACCATGGACGTACTCAGATCGCTCGGTGTTGCAGAAACCGCACCAGCAGATATTAGCACACATAGTATCAATACTGCCAGAAACGGGAAAAATCCACTTCCTACTTTCATTTTTCTATTGTCTCCATTGCTTACTATACAGAGAAAGAGAGGGTTGCATCACAAGTGCGTACTAACCCTCTTTTTCCCGACGCACGGGTGCACCATCCGGCCGTCAAGCAGGGATGGGAGGACCCCACGAACTTTTGCGGACGCATCCTCGCACTCACACAATGACGTGGGCGTAAGTCTATTTATAAATTCTGTCCATTTTCTTTACATGTCCGGGGGATGTTCCCGAAACCAATGGGACAGAACCGCCGCCGGGAAAAACATCGGCCTATATCCGAAAAAGAGGTGCGGCCGTCCGGGGAGTGCCTGAAGGGTCGCGCGATACAGGAGAAGAGAAGCGTTCCGGAGGGTCACCCCAAAAGCGCCCGCATAAACCGCTCCCGGATCTCCCCCGGGGCGAGCGGGATGTTCGGGACCGCCGCGTTCCCCGGTTTCAACACGACATGGATGAAGTTCGGCCCCCGTCCCCGGTCCTCCCAGGCATCTTTTAACTCCTCTGCGTCCTGCACCTTGCACGTCTTTTTGAGTCCGGCGGCGAGGGCGAGGAGCTCCATGTCCACCTGGCAGCAGGCGTTCGTCGGCTGGTTCCCGGTGCTCCCGAAGGCCCCGTTGTCCAGGCAGACGATCGTGAGGTTCTCCGGCGCCTGTGCCACCACCACCGGGAGGACGGCGGTCCCGAGGAGGCTCCCGTCGCCGTCGAGGACGACGACATCCTTATCCGCCGCAATCGAGAGCCCGAGCCCGATCGGCGTCGCCTGGGTGTAGCTCCCGAGCATGTAGAAGTTCAGGTCCCGGTCGTTTGCCGCGTAGAGTTCCTTTGAGGGGACGCCGATGTTCGCAACGACCGCCTCATCGCCGAGGGCGGCCGCGATGACCCGGATCGCATCGTTCCGGGTCATCACCGGTTCGCGGAACGCCCGCCGATAGTCGAGCGCCGACTCCCGGGCCCGGGGCGGGAACGCCTGCTCCGCCGGGCAGGCTTCATCCGTTCCCTCCCAGAACGAGGGAAGGATCAACCCCACGTGCGGCCGCATCGATTCGTAGGCGTCCCGGACGACCGTATCGATCAACCCCTCGTCCGAAGGATCGCGGATGATCGTATACGGAATCCCGAGCGCCGCGAGAACCTCCGGGACCGCCCGGTTGAACGGCACCTGGGCCGGGATCGCCTCCCGGTAGACCCCTCGCCAGCTCGCGAGGATCGGGAGGGGGAGGCCGAAGGTCACCGTGAGCGACATGATCGCGTTTAAGGAGTTCCCGAGCCCCGAACTCTGCATATGCAGCACCGATCGTGCCCCCGCCATCGCGAGCCCGGCCGAGATCCCGACGCCGTCCTCCTCCCTGGTCAGGTTCACCGTATGGAACCGCTCCGGGAGAAGGGCACAGAGGTCCTGCGTCCGGTCGCAGGGGAGGGCCGCCACGGTATCGACCCCGAGAGACGAGAGGCGGTCGAGGACACGACCCTCACGCACGGACCGTCACCCCCTGCTCCGCGAGCCAGGCCGAAACAGCATCCCGAAGGTCTCCCTCGAAAGCTGCCCCGGCAGCCGCCCGGATGAAGGGCTCGATCGGGTAGCGGTCGAGGTCTTCCGCCGCACGCTCGTAGCCCCCGCCGGTCACGTTCAGGAGCACCCGTTCCTTCGGGCCGATGAACCCGCCCTCCACCGCCCGGGAAAGCGACGCGACGGCGACCGCGGCCGCCGGGTCGAGGTCGATCTCCTCGGTATCGGCAAAGAGCCGCCCGGCGCTCCGTGCGTCGTCGTTCGAGACTGCATACATCCTCCCACCGGAGGCCGCGAGGGCGTCGTAGACCCCGCCGCGGACCCCCCAGGGCGGGTGGCGGTTCGTGAGAACGCCGGCAGAGACCCGGGCGATCGCGGCCTCGACGTCGGGCATATCCACTTCAGGAACAATTTCCTGCCTCCCCACCTCCCAGGCCCGGACCATCGGGGCGAAGGGGAGGTTCTGGGAGAGGTGGAGGGCCGGGAGGCGCGAGCCGAACCGCCCGTCGGCGACGAGACGCTCCGCCGCCTCCCATGCGGCGATCCCTCCGGTCCCGCTCCCGACCGCCTGGAAGTAGCAGTCGGGGAGCCGGCCGAGAGCAAGCGTCGCATCAAGCATCACCGTCCCCATCCCGTCGCGGCGGGCGACGTTCTTCGCCCCGCCCTCCGGGACGATGCCGGGGAGGGAACAGACCTCCCTCCCGAACGCGATGGAGTCGAAGTAATCGCCGTCAACCGTGATGAGACAGACGTTTTCCGCCGGAACGGTCGTCCAGAGCCGATCGGCGGCGGCCGTCGGGACCACCACCACGATCGGGGCCCCGGTCAGTCCCGATACCTCGCAGAACGCCCGGCCGCTGTTCCCCGCCGACGAAACCTGGAGAACCCCCGCCCCCTTCTCCCGGAGGCGAAGAACCGTCGGCTGCGCCTCAAGTTCCTTGAACGAACAGGTCTTCATCCCTCCGCCCCGCTCGGGCCAGTAGCCGGAGAAAGAGATAGTGAGGTTTGAAAGCCCGAACTCCCGGGCGAGACCGACGCTCTCGTAGGAGACCGGACCGGCATCGATGTCGAGGTAACCCTCGACCGGGAGCCAATCACTGTAGCGGAAGATCCCCGGGAGGTTTTTAGGGGTGAGACGGCGCTCCGCGTAGACGGTTCGGAGAAGGGCGTTGCACCCCGACGGGCAGTCGAGGGTGTAACGGTCGGGAAAAGACCGGCCGCACGCCGGACACCGGAGGAGGTAGTTCTCTCTCACCGCACCTCACCCCCGATGAAGGTGAACCGGCGGTCGAGGACCATCTCTTTTAAGTCCCGGCAGAGGTCTTCGGCAAGCGTCCGGCCCGACTGACGGAGGGTGATCGGGACCCCCCGCCCCCGGACACGGAGCGAGCCCTCGCCGGCCTCGAGGGCGTTGTTCGGGCAGGCGGTAAGACAGGCGGTGCAGGCGAGGCAACGGTCGCGGTCGATCCCGGTCTCGCGGGAGAACGCGTCCGTGGGGCAGACCGCGGCCACGATGCAGGCCGAGCACTCCTCGCACCACTCGGAGTGATAGGTCACCTCCCGGTCGGGCCGCTGCCAGACGTCGGCGTAGGTCGCTTCGCCGAGGACGGCCCGGGTGTTGATGTCGGTCACCGGGAGAGGGACGGCCTCGTCGAGCACGCGGAGCCCTGCGACCTGCCGGTCGTCGAGGACCGGGATCGCGACGCCGAGGCTCGTGATGCACTCAGGTCCCGCGGAGGTCTTAAAGCCGCCCATGTAGCGGGGCTGCATCCCGGCCATGTCGGCGATGACCGTGAGGTTCGGCCTCTCAGGAGTGCTCCGGGTCCCTTCCCCGGTCACGATCCCGATCGAGCCGTTCAGGAGGACCGGCGTCCCGTCCCGTATCGCGAGTCTTGCGGGGTCGTTTTCGAGCGGGTTGATCTCCCCGCACCCGCTGACCGAGACCTCCCGACAGGGCCCCGCAAGCCCCACGACCGAGAAGATCGTCTTCACCCGGGTCGGCTGCGTATTCACGTAGGCGGTGTAGTTTCGGTAAGCGCTCCGGGTGGTGAAGATCCGGGCGTAGGCGAAGTCGTCGAGGGTCACCTTCGCCTCGATCGACCGGTCGGCGGCCTCTACCACCACCTCGATCTCGCGCCCCTCGACGATATCGCGGAAGAGATGGCCGCCCCCATAGCCGGCCCCGGCGTGGGCGGTCCCGGAGACGATCAGGTCGAGAAGCCCGAGACGCTCGTTCGGGCAGGGGCCGGGCATGCAGGAGACCCCGTTCAACCAGGCACGCTCCGCCCGCTCGAACGTCCCCGGCTCCGCCACCGGCACCGAGAGGATCGCCGCGGTCCCCGACATCACGCCGGCGGTCCCGGTGGTGACCACGTCGACGTCCGCGGCCGAGACCTCCGCACCCTCGCGGATGAGCCGCTTGAACTCCGCGGCGGTGTAGACGACCGCCGAGCCGTTCCGGATCTTCTCGTCGATCTCTGCCAGCGTCTTCATAACAACCTGATATCCTCCACCCGCACATGAAGACCGCATGATTTGGCGAGCACCATGTTCACGACGCCCGTATGCGTAAGGTTCATCATACAAAACCCGGGCAGGAACCGCTGCCGCATTCCGACGACCGGATCGCGGCGCACCGTCGTGCAAATCCCCTCGAAACCGATCATGTGATACGACTCAACGTCCTTAAACTCTCCGCCGTCCCGGGCAACCTCGGGACCGACGACCGAACAGGTGAGAAGACCGGTCGTCGGGTTCGCGTGGAGGACCGAGAGGACGTGCTGGACCGGACACCCCGCACCGGTCGGTCTCCCGACGACGATGTCGCCCCTCGTAATGTTCCACTTCTCCACGAGGTCCGGGCGGAAGGGGAGGACGATCTTCCGGGCCGAGACCTCGCCGGGCAGGGGCCCGATGATGAAGTCGTACTCTGTGCCGAGGACGTCCCGGCCGGAATGACGGGTCCTCCCCTCGAACCGGGAGGAACCCGCCCCGGCGTGGTAGAAGACGCAGTCGGGGTACGCCCTCTCCCCCTGCCGGACCCGGGCAAGGAACGCCTCGCAGGTCGGGGCGCCGCAGGCCCCGCAGTCCTTCCCGGGGGGACTCCATGCCACGGGTCACTCCCCCCGGTAGAGGTAGTCGGCGCCTTCGAGCTTCCGAACGACGCCGAAATGGTTTCGCCACCCGATCTCCGTCTTCCCGACACAGATGGTGCAGACCCCGAGCGGCGGCGCACCCCGGAGCACGATGGCGTCCGGGTCGGTTATGTCGGAAGAGTCCTCGATCACCCGGAGGAGGTAACGCATCCCGGTCCCCTGAACGGCGTTCGTCTCCACGATATCGAGGGCCGGGTTCACCTCCCGGACCCGCTCCCGGAAGACCTCCTTCTCGGCCTGAGAGACGAGGTCGACCCGGGTCACGACCGCAATGTCGGCGAGCGCGAGCATCGGGGCCATCTTCAGGGGCGTGTTCGTGCCGGAAACGGCGGAGAGGACGACGATCCCGAGCCCCTGCGTCGTGTAGGGAGAACAGCGGAGACAGAGCCCGGCGCTCTCGACCAGGAGGAGGTCGGCGCCCTCCTCCTCGCCCCAGGCGATGGCGTCCCGCATCACCATCACCCCGGCGTGGTCCGGACAGAGGTCGCCGGAACAGACCTTTCGCGCCGGAATCCCGAACTCGGCCGCGAGTTCCTCGTCCTCGAACGCCCGAACGACGTCGATTTTCAGGTAGGCGATCCGGTACCGGTCCGAAAGAGAGCGAATGACCTGCCTCACGACGGCGGTCTTCCCGGCGGACGGCGGTCCCGCGACGATGGCGAGTTTCATACCCCGACCCGACCCGTAACCAGGTCGCCCGCCCGGATTCTCTCCCGCATACAATGAAGGATGCCGTCAAGACGACGGGCCTCCCGGAGGGCGTCGTTCTCACGTCCGTCCGGTTCGATGACCTTCTCGACGGCTCCGTCCCGCATGACGATCCTCCGGGCGGAGAGGAGGGAGATCAGGGGGTCGTGCGTGACGAAGATAACCGCCTTTCCCCCGGCTCGGAGGACCTCGATCACCCGTTCCTTGAAGATACCGGCGTTCTCCACCTCGTCGAGGAGGAGGACCGGCGCTGCCGCGACAAGGACGGCGTCCGCCACCAGGAGCGACCGCGTCTGACCGCCGGAGAGCGCGGTCATCCGGGCACAGGACCGGATCTCTTCGCCCGTGAACTCGTTCGCGAGATTGATCGTCCGATCGACGATACCGTCTTCTTCGATCCGCCGGGACCGGACGTGCATCGCAAGGAACTCCTCGACCGTGAGGTCGGCGAAGCAGCGGGTGTTCTGGGTGATCAGGGCGACTGGCTTGTGCGCCGGGTCGCGGACGAACTCTTCAGGAGGATATGCACCGTTGACGAGGACCGTCCGCCCCGTCGCGGTGTCGTTCTGGGCGAAGACCTCGATATCGTTGATGAAAGCGCTCTTTCCGGAGCCGGTCGGACCGACGATGGATACCGTGTCGCCCGGGCGGATGGTGATCGCGTCGAACCCTTCCGGTTCGCCGTGCCGGCCCCGGCCGGGGAGGATCGTGATCTCCCGGATGGGTGTTCTGTCCATGGGGAACAATTGCCACACCGGATGATAAGAGTTTTTCTTTATGGCCGAATGATTAACCCTAATAGGAAAAATTTATCCCATATATTCTACAATAGTAGAGCAATGCTCTCAAGAAGGATCTTCGAGACCAATTTTTCCGGAGCGCTCCAGGAAGAACTCGCCCGGCAGAACATGAGTGTCCGGGACCTCGCGGACCGGGCGGGGGTCCCGCCCGCCACCCTCTACAAGCTCACGTCGGGAAAGGCGGACCCGCGCCTCTCCACCATCCGACGGATCGTCAACGTCCTCGAACCCCGGGAGAAGAATTTCATCGCGGTAATCGCGGCGCGGTTCCTGCTCAACGACCTGGACAACCGCGACCTTCTCATCGACGGCCGGAGTTACCGCATCCGGGGCTACTCGGCAGACTCCCTCGAGGAGTGCATCATCGCCGCGGCGCGGGCAGACAAGGAGGGGGCGCTCGGAATCATCTGCGCCCCGATCCTTGCGCCGATAGTAGAAAAGATCGTCGACTGCCCGGTGGCGATCATCAAGCCGCAGCAGCAGACGCTGATCGAGGCGATCGAGACGGTAGCAAAGAGGATATAAGGTCAAAAGACCGGCGAACGCCTGACCGGTGAACGCCCATTCTTGCGGACGGCATAGGGTGTGCCACCTGGATTCCATCATTTGCGAAGAGGACCACACTTCCACCGGCGTTGAAAGAACCGGTGCCGAGCTTCGTTCATCATTACAGGCAGCCGGAGATTTGCAAAACGGCGGGTGAAAGCGGCAACCGATATATTTACGATACGTTTTTCATAACAAGAGAAGAAGACTTATATTATGGATTTAATCCCACTCGTGATGGCGATCAGTCTCATCGCCCTCATTGTTGCTGCGTATTTTGCACGGCAGATCATCCGTGAAGATAGAGGTACCGTTCAGATGCAGGCAGTCGCTGCAGCCATCCGCGAAGGAGCGGAAGCCTTCATACGGCGGCAGTACTCCACCATCGCGATCATCGCCGTAGTCATCGCCGTGGTCATCTTCGTCGCCCTGACAGGGATCGGAGATTTCTCCAGGGCGTGGCACACGTCGGTGGCCTTCCTCCTCGGTGCGTTCCTGAGCGCTCTATCCGGGGTCATCGGGATGAGCGTCGCGGTCAGGTCGAACCTGGTCTCCGCAGCGGCGGCCGAAAAGAGTCCGGCGAAATCCCTCATTCTCGCGCTCCGCGGCGGAGCCGTTTCAGGGCTGACCATTATCGCCCTCTCGCTCATCGGAATCTCGGTCATCTTTACCGCGTTCGGCTCCAACCCCCTTGAGGCTCCGTTCCTCATTGTTGGTTTCGGGCTGGGTGCCTCGCTCATCGCCCTCTTCGCCCAGCTCGGCGGGGGTATCTACACCAAGGCCGCCGACGTGGGAGCGGATCTCGTTGGAAAGTTCGAGGCGGGCATACCCGAAGACGACCCCCGCAACCCGGCTGTCATCGCCGACCTCGTCGGCGATAACGTCGGGGACTGTGCAGGGCGTGGTGCCGATCTCTTCGAGTCCACCTCGGCCGAGAACATCGGCGCGATGATCCTTGCTGTCGCCCTCTACCCGGTCTTCGGGCTTGCCGGGGTGCTCTTCCCGCTGGTGATCGGCGCCTTCGGCCTGATCGCGACGATCATCGGCATCTTCTCGGTGCGTATGAAAGATGCCGAACACAAAAACCCGATGCGTGCCCTGAACAAGGGATACTACGTCACGGCATTCATCTCAGCGATATTCTTCTATATCGCTACGATGGTCCTCCTCAAGAACATCTGGTTCTTCTACTGCGGACTCATCGGGCTCGCCCTCTCGATCGTCATCCTGTACGTAACGTTGTATTACACGGACGAGCGGTTCAGGCCGGTTCAGAAGATCGCCAAGGCCTCGACATCCGGGTCGGCGATGAACATCATCACCGGCTTCAACATCGCCCTCGAGACAACCGCAATCAACGCAATCTCCATCAGCGTGGCTCTCCTCCTTGCCTTCAAGTTCGGTGAACTCTCCGGAGTGGCCAACGGCGGACTCTACGGGACTGCCGTTGCGACCATGGGGATGCTCGCACCCTGCGCCTACATCCTCGCGATGGACACCTTCGGCCCGATCGTGGATAACGCCGGGGGCATCGTGGAGATGAGCAAGTCTTCGGAGGTGGCATGCCAGAACGTCGCGAAACTCGATTCCGCCGGGAACACCACCAAGGCGCTCACCAAGGGCTACGCCGTCGGCAGCGCCGCCCTGTCGGCGTTCCTGCTCTTCTCCGCCTACATGACCGAGGTCTCCTCGTACACCGGCCAGGCCTTCGAGATTGTCAACCTCGCCCGGGTCGACATCTTCGCCGGGGCTCTGCTCGGCGCGATGCTGGTCTACCTCTTCGCCGCGTATGCCATCCGCGGCGTCGGCGAGACAGCCCAGTACGTGATCGCAGAGGTCCGGCGGCAGTTCCGGGAGCGTAAGATCCTCGCAGGCATCGACAAGCCCGACTACGCCCAGTGCGTCGACATCACCACCCGGGGCGCCCTCAAGAACATGGTTCTGCCCGGAGCACTCGCGATCGTCTTCCCGATCGCCGTCGGCCTCACCCTTAAGTACGAGGCGATGGCCGCCTTCCTGATCGTCGGTACGATCACCGGGCTCCTGATGGCGCTCGTCCTGAACAACGGCGGCGGTGCCTGGGATAACACCAAGAAATGCATCGAAAGCGGGCTGTACGGCGGAAAGGGATCGGACGCTCACAAGGCAGCCATCGTGGGGGATACGGTAGGCGACCCGTTCAAGGATACGGCCGGACCGTCCCTGCACGTGCTGGTGAAGCTCCTGGCGACCCTGACGCTGGTGCTTGCTCCCTTCTACATCTAATCTTTTTTCCGGAGACCGGGACCCGGAAGCGATTGCACCCCGGGTTCGTCAATTTTTTAACCCCGTTCTCCGGATGGGGCCGTTTTACCGCATAACGATATATACCATGGGATGAAAAACAGGACTGTGTTTACCACCACAAAAACCATTGTCCGCAACAGTTTCGTCCCCATCCCGACCTCCGTACCGGATGGTGCCGCCCTCTCTCTGCCGGGGGCGGGGAGGCGGGCGACGCCCGTGCGAAGAGAGTCCAAAACCCCGTCAGGTGCTGACGGGTCCGATACGTTGATGTCGCCATGATCCTCTCGTCGCTCCCGGGTCTCGTCGAACTCGTCCTCCACACCGATCAGTACCTCTTTCCGCTTATCGATAACTACGGGACCTGGATCTATCTCATCATCTTCCTCATTATCTTCTGCGAGACCGGGTTCGTCGTGACTCCGTTTCTCCCGGGCGATTCGCTCCTCTTCATCCTCGGGGTGATCTCCGCAACCGGGGTGCTCAACCCCCTTCTCCTGATTGCCGTTCTCATCCTGGCCGCGGTCCTCGGCGACGCAACGAACTACCATATCGGCGCCACCCTCGGGAGATCGCTCCTTGGGGCGAGGTGGTGCCCCATCCGGGAGACGCACGTTGCCGCCACCGAATCGTTCTACCACCGGTACGGCGGCCTGACCATCGTCATCGCCAGGTTCGTCCCCTACATCCGGACGCTCGCACCGTTCATCGCCGGGGTCGTCCGCATGGGCTACCCGAAGTTCTTCGGTTACAATGCCCTCGGCGGATTCCTCTGGGTCACCGGGATTGTAGCCGCCGGGTATTTCCTCGGTACGGTCCCCGTCGTCCAGGAGTACCGGGGCCTCATCTCTCTTGCGGTACTCGTCATCACCGTCGTCTCCGTCGTGATCATCATTATCGGGGTTATCAGGCTCCTCCGGTGCCGCCGGGCCGGGAATCCGTGAGAGGTCACGGATCAAAGATGTGCCGATCCGACACGGAGATCACCCAGACGCCCGGACGGAACGCCCGGAATGTGAAAATGAAGGGGGAGAGCACTCCCCGGAGGATGAGGGCAGAGGAGAGAACCGATTTCATAGCAGAGATACCAACTATTGTTCGGTAAGGATGATACACTACCCGCTACCGGAATCGGACCCATTGCCGCCGTCGGTCGCCCGGAGAGCATTATAGGGCTACGTGATAGTCGGGGCAATCTCGACTTCTTGATCGGAGAGGATCGTGATTATGGCACCGGCGGTAGGATCGAGTCCTCTTACTGCGGTGTGCGGGGAATTTCCGTCGACCGAGACGGAGTAGAGGTATTCCCCGACCTGGTTGATCGTCACTGAGTAGATACGTTCTTCACCACCGACGAACGTGAAGTTCTCCGAGGAGAGCAGAGCGTTATCCAGGGTGCCGTTCACGCCGGAGACCGACACATGGACCTGATGAGAGACGTTGTCCCGGTTAACCACTAAAATACCCACAGAAAAGGGGGAGGGGGGAGCAAAAGGCTCCTCCTGCGGGAACGCTGAGAGGACCAGAATACAGATTGCCGCTATCCCGACAGCGGCGAGAACCAGAACAATCGAAGTTTTTTTCATCACAACGCTCCCGGGTTCACCGATATCCTGCAGCGGTACCCTTCAGTTTAAGTAAGTACGTGGAATGCGTACATCCTGTTGCCTCCGGGCATGCGGGACGTTCACCCATCCGGGTTCGCCCCTGGTCGGGTGGGCCTCCCGCCGTTTTCAGGATACCGATTTCGGTACCCACGCGTAGTAATTCTCCGTTCCTCTATAAACGATTTCTCTCAAACCCCTCTACACGTCGGGGCGCCCTGATTATTTTACGCCCGGAAGCGTGCCGCGATCACGCGGAGCCTTTGTTATACAGGTGCTCCGGTTCGGTGACTGCTGGTGACAAAACAGCGTATCCCTGAAATTTTGCAGATTCTGGTCTCCCCATACCAGGCACAACAGTTTCGCCGTCTGAAGCCGGCACGGTATTCGCCCGGCCCTCCGACATCAGGCCTCTTCCGTCGCTTGGCGGATGAAGACGAGGTGACCCCAGGGGGAGGAGGACGGCGGTTGCCCCCCGGGCCGCGACCAGCCGGGTTCCGCATCGATGCCGACGCCCGCCAGAACGTGCCATGCGGTGTCGTTCGCGGCGGGCTGTATTCCCACGACCTGTGAAACCGGCGTCAGGTTGAGCGGACCGGCGGCACTTGAGGTCAAGTATCCGCACCCGGTAGTCCAGGTGACGCCTCTCATACCATGAGCGTGAAGCCCGTCCGCGACGCCGGGAAGGACGACAGGATCGCCGGTGACGCCCGTCGTGTCGTGGACGTGAAACTCGACCGTGTGGCCGAACAACCCGGAGAATATGCCGAAGATATCGAAGGCGTTCAGGAGCTTACCGACAACGTCTCCCGGGGACGTCGGGTATCGCGGGGAGGTCTGGGGGCCGGATTGGCTGAAAAACCCGTCGAAAGGTTTCAGGGAGTAATACGGCGCGTTCAGGTCGTAACTCGCGCGAAATCCCGAGTTTCTCCAGCCGTCCTCCGGTGTCATGGCGATGTAAGATCCGAGGCAGAAATACTCGTGGCCCGGATCGCCGTCGGTAGAACTCTGGTACAGGGCCGTTGTTGCGGTTATCTGTCCTACTTCCGGGTATCTCCGGGCGGTTGTATGGTATGCAACCTCGACATACTCATCGGACAGCCCGGCCGCATCCCGGATATATTCACGCACCGCCAGGGCTTCCCCGCCGGATATCCAGTCCTCCGCCCGGGCCGAAAAACCGTCCGGCGCCGGGGCCGCCACGTCGGTCACCTCGGCATAGGATGCCGCGACACCGTCGGGAAGGACCTGTGCGCGGCATCCAACAACCTCCGCGTCAGGGGGGATATCCGGGAAGAAGACCGCCTCATACCGGAAAGACTCCCCCGGGTTCGGAGGGAGATCGTGAACCGTGGGTATGCGGTCCCGCCAATCCGTCACTTCACGCGGCGAGAGATTTTCATGGGAGAGATAGAGCGAACCGGTGTCCGAGCCGTTGAAATTTTCATAAGACGGGTTTTCCGGGAGCACATAGGCCGCACCGGCCGATGTGAGGAAGACGCCAACAATGACTGCCAGGATCAGGGAGAACGCCTGCATTCCAGTTTTTCGTTTCATGGGTTTCAACTCCGTTTTGTTTCCGGAGGACGGAAAGGCACTTAAGTACATGGAATGCGTAGATCTCATTAGCCTCCGGGCATGCGGGACGTTCACCCATCCGATTCGCTCCAGGTCGGGTGGACCCTCCGCCGTTTTCTGGAACCGGTTCCAGTACCAATGCGTAATAATTCCCCGTGCCTCTATAAGATATTTCTGTCACTTTTCTATACACATCAGACCTATGGGATCGCTTTCCCACCACGCGGACGCAACCGTCACGGATAACGTGCGGTCGGTAGTGTTCTCCCGGGGACCCGGCCGCTCTGCCGTAAAGCCAGAAAAAAGAGAGACCAACGTATTCCGAGCGCAGGCACGTTTGTCATCCTCAGAACCTCTCCGGCGCCGGGAGAGAGTTCCAAGATACCGTTCTGGACCGGATACGTTCTCGCTTCTCCGAAGATCAATTCAATTCCCCTCTCCGTGATAAGATAGTTTCGTCCAACGACAATTGAGTATCGTCCCGGGAGGGCGACGCACACGGGACCGCCCGTCAAAGATAGATCCCCCCGGGAGTGACATGATATCCGGCCGGAACCGGGATAAACCCGGGCTCTGTTCCCGGAACGGTCGTATTCACCGTCGCCGTCCAGGTATCTTCCTTTATCAGGTGTTTCATGTCCCCGCCTCCCCGGTACCTGAGGTTGAACGAGATCGGGATGGCGTTCTCCGGCGGCGGGACGAAACCGTCGAGGAAGACGACCGTGGTATAGGTCCCGCTCGACGTTCGGGTGAACTCAGTGGCGCTCACGTTCCCGGGAGTCGCAAGCACGGGCACGAGCAGCCGTGGCTCTTCTTTCGTCTCGAATTCACCTGACGATATGGAGAGATCAGGCGCGTATCTTTCCGCCGTCGTGAACGCAAGCATCTTTCCGTAGGGTGTCTTCCGGATCGATGTCCGCCACCCGAAGGCCTGATAACGACCGGTAAGCACCTCCTCCGACATCGCCGGAACACCAGCCGCGTTCGCCGGGATCGGGATCATGATCGTGGCGGTTTCGTTCACGGCAAGACCGGATAGGCCGGTGATCTTGATCGCATAGGAGTTGCTCGGCATAGTCGTCTCGACGAACGCGGGAGCAATGAGGAGCAGGAGGGCTGCCGCGATGACGAAGCAGACCGCGATGAACACGACCAGGAGGAACTTTCCAATCGTCTCGTATATCTCGTTCATCAACTTGGTTCCCCCTGATTCCTTCCCGGATGCAGAGGAGACATACCTTCAAGTAGCGGAAGAGCACAAATTCCCTTTGCCTTCGGGCATGCGGGACGTTCACCCCTCCGGTTCGCTCTTGGCCGGTGAACTCCCGCCGCGTTCGGGATACCGGTTTCGGTACCCACGCATGATAATTTCCCGTACCTCTATAAACGATTTCTCTCAAACCTCTCTACACGTCGGGGCGCCCTGATCTATTTTGCTCCCGAAAGCATGCCGCAGCCATCCGGAAATTTCTCCTGCGCCGGCCGATAGAAAATGCGCGCGACGGAACGAGGACCGGCACCGGGGGTCACGCCCGCCATAGCAGCCGCTCCATTTTTGCAGGAGAATGCGGCATCGGCGCCCGTTTCGCGTAGCAGGCTCTCTCCACCATCCTCCCGCCCCCGACTCCCGGATAACATGCACCGGGCAGTCGATCCGCCTCCGACCGGAGAACGTGTAGAGAGGCGTGAGAGAAGACTTAAATGGAGGTACGGAAGAACTCCTCCTGTGAATACAATGACGTACAACCGCATCTTTGCACTGATGGTTGCACTGGTCCTGCTGGTGCCGCCGGCTTTTGCCGGGAGCAGCGAATGCGATACGAACGCCGCCCCGGACGGTGATGCCGGGATCTGCGCCTTCTACCTCATAGAGCAGGGAGAGACGGACTATTACAGCACGTATGTCCCGTCCGGGAGTTCAACGCTGTTCGTGAACCTGAACTGGTTCATTCCGCAGCAGTCGTTGACATTGACGATCATCTCGCCGAGCGGAAGCACCTACGCCTCCTATCACGACAGCGACCTCGACGGTTACGATAACGCTATAATCCGCGCGTGGATCTCCTCTCCGGAAGCCGGAACGTGGCAGTTCCAGGTTTACGGAGAGAAAGTGCGCGAAACGCAGGATTATACCTTCGGCACAACGGTGAGTTAAAACCGCACCCCATTTATATCTCCGCCACCCTGATCTTTTTGATGGCGAAACGACCTCTCTTCACAAAGGTAGCGCTGCTTTCCATCGCCCTGCTGCTCTCCATCGCCCCGGGGAGCGCAGCCGACACCATACTGAATGAGGGAGAGTTTCCGGAGTGGGGAATCGACGATCCGATCCCGTTATCCGTCTGGAATGTGCCCCTGAAGTTGATCCTGCTCGACTTCGTCTTCATGAACGCTCCCCTGCTCTTCCTCCCGGTGCAGATCCTCATAGTGGCATCCGCCTGGGCCTTCCTCGGACACAGAAAGATCTCCGGTAAGAACGCCCTCAACCACGAGACCCGCCGCGCGGCGTATCTCTACATCCGGGCCAACCCCGGGACCACGCTATCCGTCCTCTCCCCCAGGCTGGGAGTCAACGCCGGAACCCTCCGATACCACCTTGAGGTCCTCTGCGAGACGGGGAAGATACTGATGGAGCACGATCGCGGGTTCCTCCGGTATTACGCGGGCCGCAGGGCGGCTCTCGAAAGGGAGACGGCCGAACATCCCCATTACGGGACACGGAAACGGATACTCGACCTTCTCGTAGAGGAACCTGGGATGACGCGAAAGGAGATCGCATCCACGCTCGGGATCGCCGGTTCATCGGTGACCTGGCATATGGCGCGGCTCATCCGGGACGGTGCCGTAAGGAGCGAGAGGGATGGGAGGGCGGTACGCTACTTTCTCGCCGCCCGGACGTGCTGAGAGGTCGGGGAGGAGGTCAGCGGTCGAAGACCGCCGGGAGGTTCAGCCGTCTCTCGCGGATGGTCGATGTGATCTCGAACCGCCCCTCTCCGGGTTTTGACGGGGAGCAATCTACGCTCAGCGTTTCAGAGCAAATTCCCCCAAATTCCCGGGTGGTGCTGTGGGACACCCCTGCAGGGTCCCAGACGGTCAGGGTGAAGGCAGCCGTCCTGGTCCCGCCGGGTTCATTTCTCCGGTCGTTTTCACATGCGACAAGGAAGACGCTTCTTCCCGTCCCCGTCTCGAGCGAAGGGGTCGCGTTTGAGAGCGTTGCGTTGCTCCCGAAGTCGGCCCAGGCTCTGCCGAGGAGATAGACGCCATGGGAGGCGTCATCCTGGAAGACGATCCTGCCGCCGGAGGTGGTGGCGTTCACAATGACGTCCTCCGCGGCATACGATACGAGCCCGTACCCAAGGAGGATAACAAGGCCCAGCACCAGGCCGATGCTGCATAATACTTTTTCGCTCAATTGGATCACCGTTTTAGATGTAATCGAGGTCGCCGGTGCCTATGTCCGATGCCTTTTCTGTATCGAACAGGTCGTGCGTCTCGCACCAGAGCTCGTACTGGGCGTCGCCGCTGCCATGCGAATCGAAGGCCACGCTGATGGTGCCGTCGGTCGCCCGGTCCACGTCTATTTGCTTCGTATGTGCGATACTCCGGGCGTCGTATACCGTCAGGCGGTAGATCGCTCCCTGTCCGTCGCCGTCTTCGTCGTTGACATGCGTGTAATTCGCCGTGAAGACGTTGTAACCGGCAGAGACGGTCGTATATCCGTTTGGCGCCGCGCTTGCCGTATCGCCGTCGCCGTCCGTATACATTCTACCCAGGTTTTTTGCGGCCGGGATCTCGATCCCGCCCGCACCCTCTGCGACAGGCGCTTCTTCGACCCCGGGATTCCGTTGATCGATCCGGATTGCAGAGATCGCACCGGCGGCCGCCAGTACAACCAGCGCCAGCACTGCCACGACCGCGATAGCGTTTCTTCGTTTCATCTTCTGTTTCTCTGTTGTTGCGGTGGCACCCGCACTACTTTCTCGGCATCGCCGTTACATCCTTTTTTCTCTTCCCGAAACCGCCCGTTTTCGGGCTTCTTGCCCGGTCATCGTATATCCATCCGCATGAACTTCACGTATGCGGCGGCGAAGAAGACGGCCGGAAAGACGATCAGCGCCGCGAGATTCCGCCAAATCCGGTCTGCCGCCTCCTCCGGCGGCAGTTCCGAAGGATGGACGGTCGTCGAGGTCACGGCACTATAGGTTCTCACCGGCGAGAAGAGGTAGACCATATCGGTGACGAATTGCCGTTTATTCTGGTAAACCTCCAGCTCTGCGGCGTACCGGTCGCACTCTTCCTCATACGCCTCATCGTACGGTACGTGGTTCACTCCTTCAGAATCCGTCCATGCAGGCATCTCCGGTTTCTGCGGCATATCCCCGACAACCGCGCCCGCAAGAACCATCCCGAACATCTGCAGCGGATAGGTGAGGGCGAAGAAGAGCGTGAGACCGTAGACCACGGCATGCCCGCTCTCTTTCACGCCGACCGAGAGCGCGAGGGCGAGGGCGAAGAACGCAAGCATGAAGAGGAACGAGGCGAGCCCGAAGATCAGGACGGCGCTGACCTCGTCCGCCGTCGGCACGATCGAGAAGACGAGGAGGACGGCGAAGGTGAGCGCGAACGCGACGACAAGAGCGACCCCGAGAGCGGCCATCCCCCCGAGCGCCTTGCCGTTGATGATCTCGTCACGGTAGACCGGATGGGAGAGAAGGCTTTTGAGCGACCGGGACTCCTTCTCCTTCGAGACCAGGTCGACCCCCATCGCAATCGCGAGGACGCCGCCGAAGACTATCAGCGAACTCTCCAGGTACAGGAAGACGAAGAGGGTCGACGGCCGTTCGGGCATCATCCCCGCCGGACCCGCGGCGTCTTCCGCCGCCTGCAGCTGCTGGTTATATACTTCGAGGTCCCGGTTGTACTGGTCGATCCCCTGGTGCATGCCGAGCAGGACAAACATCAGGAGCAGCGCAAGGATCACCAGGAACTTCCGGCTGGTGAGGTGGTCGGTGAACTCCTTCCCGGCCACGATGAAGACTCGTTCCGCTGCCTGAATCCCCGTCATCCTGCCCCCGTCAATGGTCGCGGCACACGGCCCGGCGATCTTTTTTTCGTTTTCTCATGATCTTTTCACCTCGTTCATGCGTGCCCGGGATGATCCCGGGACCGCAACAATTATCCCTGATGAAAGTTAACACCCGTATTGTCCTCCGGGCACGCTGTTGGGAGCCGGGGTGCGACACCAATCGAACTCCCCGGCCCCCGCGGGATACCACGCGCGATATTGACCGATTGAGACGTCGGTGTTCCTATCCTTAACATTTCTGTCCATTTCATAGAACTGTCGCCGCGCTACCCAGGCCGCCGCATTCTCCTGGTATGTTGTTTATTGATTCATCCGGCGGCGATCCGGTCGGTTTCCAGTGGGAATATACCTTGACCTCCGGATCGCAGGTATGAGAGATTACCCGGCAAAAACCGTGCATACTCGCCCCGGATGCTGAAATCCGGGGATATCGTCGGCACGCCCTTCCGCACGGTGGGAAGTGCGCGCCTGCCGGTCACCGTATATCCATCCGCAGGAACCGCGTGTACGCGACGGCGAAGAAGGCGACGGGATAGAGGATCAGCGCCACCACGCTCGACCAGATCCTGCCGAGCGTATCGTCAAGGGTCGTCCCCGGGGAGCTGGATATCCCGTTGATGAGCGTGTTGACGGCCATCTGCGGCGAGAAGAGGTTGATGGCACTCTCGACCATCTTCATCTGCCCGGTGTATGCCGCGATCTCCGCCTGGAAGCCTTCCGATGAGGTGTCCCCTCCGTATGCGGCGGGGTCTGGCTTCTCCATCATGAAGGCCATGCCTACCTGCGCGGTGGCGTAGGGGGCCAGGAACACGAGGAGGACGAAGACGACCATCGCGAGGAGCAGGGCGCTGCCGCTCTTTTGGCAGAGGGTGGAGAGCGCAAGCGCGATGGAGAAGAAGGTCACGAGGAAGAGGAGGGTGACGCCGGCATAGGTCAGGATCATCCAGAGGTCGCCGGGGGTGGGTACGATCGAGAGGACGAGGAGCAGCGCGGTGGTGAGGAGGAGCACCCCCCCGACGACGATGGCGAGCAGCGCGACGCCCCCGAGCGCCTTGCCGTTGATGATCTCGTCCCGGTAGACCGGGTGGGAGAGAAGGCTTTTGAGCGACCGGGACTCCTTCTCCTTCGAGACCAGGTCGAACCCGACGGCGATGGCAAGGAGGCCCCCGTAGGAGATCAGCATGAGGAACATCGAGGAGTAAATGTCCGCGACCGGCGGTTTCGAGGGCATCATCCGCTCCGGTCCGTCGACCCGGTCGTCCACCGCCGCCAGTTCCTCGGTATACCGGTCCAGATCCCTCTCGTAACTCCCGACCCCGCCGTACGTCCCTATCAGGGCGATGGCGAGGAACAGGGCGAGGATCACCGGGAACCGCCAGCCCGTGATCTGGTCGGTGAATTCTTTCCGCGCCACGATGAAGACCCGTTCCGCCTTCATCCCCCGGCGCTCTCGCGCCTCCCCTGTTGCCATCGGTTCCGTTGCCATCCCTTCATCCTCGCAAAGACCCCCGCCCGGAGGCTATTATCCAGAGACTGGGTTGTAACGTTATTTACGTCTTCTCTCAAACCCCTCTACACGTCCGGCCGCCGTCTCCCCGAAAGCGGGAGGTTGTATCCGTCCTGTGCGGCAGGGGAGTCCCGGGGACCCGTCGTCCGGTCACCGGATGTCCATCCGCATGAACGTAACATACGCGGCGGCGAAGAAGACCGACGGGAAGGCGATCAGAGCCGCGAGATTTCTCCAGATCGCGCTTGCCGCCTCCTCCGGTGGCATTTCCGAGGGATAGGCAACCGTCGAGGCCACGGCATTATAGGTCATCATCGGGGAGAAGAGGTAGACCGTATCGGTAACGAATTGCTGTTTGCTCTGGTAAACCTCCATCTCCTCGATGTACTGCCCGGACTCTTCCTGGTACGCCTTCCATGCCACTTCATCAACCGGACGCCCGTCCACGGTCATCGGCATTTCCGGTCTCTCCGGTATGTCTCCAGCAACCGCGCCTGCAAGAACCATCCCGAACATCTGTAACAGATAGGTGAAGGCGAAGAAGAGCGTGAGACCGTAGACCACCGCATGCCCGCTCTCTTTCACGACGACCGAGAGCGCGAGGGCGAGGGCGAAGAACGCCAGCAGGAACAGGAACGAGGCGAGCCCGAAGATCAGGACGGCGCTGACCTCGTCCGCCGTCGGCACGATCGAGAAGACGAGGAGGACGGCGAAGGTGAGCGCGAACGCGACGACAAGAGCGACCCCGAGAGCGGCCATCCCCCCGAGCGCCTTGCCGTTGATGATCTCGTCACGGTAGACCGGATGGGAGAGAAGGCTTTTGAGCGACCGGGACTCCTTCTCCTTCGAGACCAGGTCGGCCCCCATCGCAATCGCGAGGACGCCGCCGAAGACTATCAGCGAACTCTCCAGTTGCTGGAAGATGATCAGGATCGACGGCCGCTCGGGCATCATCCCCGCCGGACCGGCGGCGTCTCCCGCCGCCTGCAGCTGCTGGTTATACGTTTCAAGGTTCTGGTTGTACTGGTCGATCCCCTGATGCATGCCGAGCAGGGTTAACATCAGGAACAACGCAAGGATCACCAGGAACTTCCGGCTGGTGAGGTGGTCGGTGAACTCCTTCCCGGCCACAATGAAGACTCGTTCTGCTGTCATAGATTACCTCTGTTATACCATACGGTCGATATCATCGCCTCCGCGAGACGATGCTCCGCGAGAAGAGATACCCGACGGCGAGGAGCGAGGCGGCGACGACACACGCGACCGGAACCAGAGGGAGCGGGTCCTTGCGGATTGGCTCTTCCTGCACAGAGTTGTCCCGGATGTAGTAAGCCCCGGGACTGTCATACATGCGTTTGACGAGAAACGTATCCTCGTCGTACCCGACCACGGTTCCGGCGGCGGCCGCAACCACCTCGTATCGGTGGCTGCCCGGGGCGTAGACGACGACATGCCCCTCCTCAAGCCCGGTGATCCGGATACCGTCCACGTAGCCGTCGACGCGAGTCCCGGCCTCCGCCTCTCCCGGATAATCGTAGGAGAGGGGGACAAACAGCGTGCCGTACTCTCGCATGCCGTACTTCTCGCGTTCTTCTTCAGTCCGCTTCCAGGGGATGCTGATGCCCCCGGGCTGATGGCCGGACCCCGGAGCGTCGCGCCCGGTATCCGGGACATCGGCTTCCAGGTCCAGGATTCCTCGGTTCCCGGCCGCATCGTAGGCGACGACCCGGACGGCATGGGGGCCTGCGGGGAGGGTGACCTGCCCTGATGCGAGGACCCCGAAGTCCGTCCCGTCGACGATGAGGTGCGTGATCGACGGCCCGGAGACGGCATATCGGATCGTCCCGTCTTCGTCGACCGAGCCCTCCACCGCCGGGGGTGTCGTGTCGTCCGCGGCGGCAAGGGTCCGGACCATGCCGGTCACCGCCTCGGTGCAGGACGCCGCCAGGGAGAGGTTCAGGGTCTCGGGCGTATCGTTCCGGGTCTGCCGCAGGGTATAGCCGCTGGTGTCGGTTATCAGGGCGGCGGGGATGTGACGCTCCCAGAAGCGCTGGTGGTCGCCCCCAAGGCCCGGTCCGGTCTTGATCGCCGGGGACTCCGGAACTGCGTCCAGCATCCAGCGGTACTGGGGCAGGGTATCTATGTGGAGTTCGTCGCCGCGCGCCACGCAGTCGAGGTTGACGGCCGCGACGATCTCCTCGCGGAGGTTTGCATGGCGTTCCAGCCAGTCGGCGCTCCCGAGAAGCCCCACCTCCTCACCGGAGAAGGCGATGAAGCAGACCGACCGATTCAGGGGTTCCGTCCGGAGCGCCCGGGCAACCTCGAGCATCACGGCGACCCCGGCGGCGTTGTCGTCCGCTCCGGGGCAGTCGGGACCGTCGACGTCGTAATGGGCGCAGACGACGACGATCCCCGGCCCGGAGCCCTCCTTGATACCGACGACGTTCCGGGTCGTGGCCGGTCCCGCATCCGTCTCGACGGCAAAGGTCTCCTGCTGTACGTCGTAGCCGTACTCCTCCAGTCTCCCGGCGATATAGTCGGCAGCCGGTCCGTCGTCGAGGCCGGGGACCCGCCGGTGGTCGGTGAGCACCCCGATGGCTCCGGCTAGTGAATCCGCGTCATCGGCATATACCGGGGTAGGTATCGCCGTGACAATGAGGAGCAGGGCGGCGACAATCGGGGCCCCGGCATTGAAGAGGCCAAAAAATTGGGAAGAGGAGGAATCGGCCGCCATCGTGGGTTATCCTTATGATAGGATGAGATCTCCGCGGGCCGAAGCGCTCTCGGAACCTTCACTGCACGCGATCTCCCAGTGGTACGAACCGGGACTGGCGGGCGTAAAGGGAATCGACAACGTTCCCTGCCAGTTGTTATTGATAAGCGGGACATCGAAAATGGACTTCGTGGTTACGGACCCATCCGGCCCTTCCAAGCGGAATTGGGCCGTTTGTCCAACTACCACATTATAATCCCTGTATTCACAATCCACCTCGATCTGGTAGGTTACCCCGGGTATATAGGAGCCGACGTACGTATCAGCTGTGGCAGTGCAGTCAATGCCTCCGTCCTCATTGATCAGGAGCGAGCCCCCGTCAATGGCCACGGCATGCAGCCCGTTCTCCGCGCTGACCGGCGCCACTGCCATGCAGACGAGAAGCAGGCCGATGACGGCAACAGCATACGGTCCGAACATCTTTTTCTGTTTCATGATGTTTTTTTCACCTCTGTTCATGCGTACCCGGGGAGGCCGTGGAACCATAACGGCTATCCCTGATGACAGCCAACAGTTCTAGTGGCCCTCCGGGCATGTGGGGCCACACATCCGCAGTTCACGGCAGGATGATGCGCCCCACAACTTGTACGAATGCCCGATTCCGGCACCCGCACTACTTCCTCGACCTCACGATATTTATCTCTTCTCTCACATCTCTCTACACATCCGCCCTCTCTTTCTGAAAGTGAGCGACGGGACCCCTCCTGTGCGACAGAGGAAGCCCGGGACCCTTCATTCGGTCACCGGATATCCATCCGCATGAACCGCGCGTATGCGATGGCGAAGAAGACGACGGGGTAGAAGATCAGTGCAACCACGCTCGACCATATCTCGCCGAGCATGTTTTCAAAGGTCGTTCCCGGAGAGTTGTGGGAGTTGTGCACCGTCTGGATCAAGTTGTTGACGGCCATCTCCGGGGAGAGGAGGTTTCTGGCGCTCGTGATGACATCCTGCCGCTCGTAGTATGCCATAATCTCTGCCTGGAAGCCTTCCGACGAGGTGTCCCCTCCGTATGCGGCGGGGTCGGGCTCTTCCATCATAAGCGCCGGGCCGATCTGCGCGAAGGCGTAGGGGATCACGAATGAGAGGAGGATGAAGGCGATCACCGCAAGAAGCAGGGCGCTGCCGCTCTCCCGGCAGAGGGTGGAGAAGGCAAGCGCGATGGAGAAGAACGTCACGAGGAGAAGGAGGGTGACGCCGGCATAGGTCAGGATCACCCAGAGGTCGTCGGGGGAGGGCACGATCGAGAGGACGAGGAGCAGCGCGGTTGCGATGAGGAGCACCCCTCCGATGACGAGTACCAGCAGCGCGACGCCCCCGAGCGCCTTGCCGTTGATGATCTCGTCACGGTAGACCGGGTGGGAGAGAAGGCTTTTGAGCGATCGGGACTCCTTCTCCCCGGAGACCAGGTTGAACCCGACGGCGATGGCGAGGAGGCTCCCGTAGGAGATCAGCACGAGGAACATCGAGGAGTAAACGTTCTCGACCGGCGGTTTGGAGGGCATTATTATCCACCCCGATTCATCGAACCGGTCGTCCATCGCCTCCAGTTCCTGGGCATACCGGTCCAGTTCCCTCTCGTAGCTCACGACCCCGCTGTACGTCCCCGCCAGGGCGATGGCGAGGAACAGGGCGAGGATCACCAGGAACCGCCAGCCCGTAACCTGGTCGGTGAATTCTTTCCGGGCCACGATGAAGACTCGTTCCGCCTTCATCCCCCGGCTAACCCGGCGCTCCCGCACCTTCCCCGTTATCGTCGATTCCGTTGCCATCCCTTCATCCTCATAAAGACCCCCGCCTGGATCTTATTATCCTGAGACTGGGCTGTAACGTTATTTACGTCTTCTCTCAAACCCCTCTACACGTCGGCGCCCGGAGAGGTGCCGGTACCCGGGTCGTCTCCTGTCGTTCGGCGCCGAGCCCTGTTTTCGACCTGCGGCGGCTATTTTCGGTTGAAAATTCTCTCCGGAAAACCTGGTGAGGAGGCGCGTCACATAAGGGTATATAGAAGAACGTCGAACTCTCCGGTATGGATACCGGTCGCCGGGTCGCGGATCGACCGGGCGAAACCCTTTGACGGTCATGCTCTGCAACTACCTCTCGTATCTCTGGAAATTGATGCTCGCCCTTGCTGCGGTTCTCCTCGGGGTCAATATCTACCGGGATTATATCCTCGACATCCGCGCCGATTCCCTTCTTCGGTGGTTGTTTTTCGTCCTGCTTTTCGGCAGCATCATCGTGCGGTTCGTGGATGAGCGTACTGCAAGAAAAGAACCGGTCTGATCTTCGTGCCGCAATGAAACTTTACAGTCGACCCGGAGCGACCTGAATCATGAGAAAGATCCTTATCGTTATCGTGGGGATGGCGTTCATCTATGTTTGCATCCACTTCTTCGTCCTGCCGGAGAGCCCGGACGTTGCGCGTATCGAGAACATCACCCGTCTCAGGTCCCCGGCGTACAACCCGGCCGTCCTCCACCTCTGGGAGATCGCCGTTGAGGAAACGGGCGTCGAGAACGAGTCGGCAGTGCTACTGCAACTGGAGACCGACATCGCCGGGGACGGCGCGATCCGGGTGATATGGCTCTTCTTTTACGGGGAGGAAAACGGCGAGCGGCACGTCTACGAGGCGTACGTAGGGCCGGACGGAACCGTGGCCGTCAAATCGCAGAAAATTGACCACCCTATGCAGGGGGTACATCCCCTCGCCCTCTTACGGGAGGTCGACGCCATCACTCTGGAAGATATCCCCTTCCGGGAGCGGGGCATGACACTGCTCGCGGGTATAAATATGTACGGAGCGGAGTACAACGAGACCCATGGAAGGCTCTATGAAGTCTCGGGAGGGAGATTCCGCCCGATGAAAGAGGTCGTGTTCGGCCCGGAAGCATCCTGGTACACCATCACGATCACCCCGCATCAGAGGACGGAGGGGACTCCGTCCCCGGGAGAAAATCCCGATTGCATCATTGCGTTCACACGACAGGACCTTGGGGCGGCCGATTCCATAGTCTGTACATAATGTATAGAGATCTTTTCTGCGGACAGTGCCGGGTCACCGATGCACCGGCGATCCCGGGTGCAGATGCACCTCTTTCCGCGCCATTCCCGGTATTATAAGATACCGGAAATTTGCTCCCGTATCCCACCGATCTCCTGCCCGCAGGTCGCCTTACTGCTTGCGTAATAAGGAACCCGTGATCGTGCTCTGAGTGGACCTTCCCCGTCCGGCGGAGGACCTCAAGACGGTACCGGAGCGTTCCGGCGTTGACCCCGGCCTGCGGGAGAGGGAAGCGTGGTTGATCCCGGGAGTGGCCCGGATGCGAGGTACGCCGCACGATCCCGGTCGAAAACCCGGGGCTGACCGACATGTAGAGGTTTGTGACAGAAATCGTTTATAGAAGAACGTTGACCTTCACACAGGATATAGAGCCCCGTTCCCGGATCAAACCCCTTGTGAGTGCAGAAATGTTGTATAGAGCCACCTCAACCCATCATAGAAGAACTATAGCCCGGAACCGGCGGCGAGCGGCGATCCCGCCCCTTGTTGCGGTCGGTGCGTGCGCAGTCTGGGCGCTCTTCGTCGACATCGCCGGGACATCGGAACCGCAGTCCCTCCTCCCCGTCTTCGCCCTCGTGATCGTCACCCTTGCAGTCGCGGGAGCCGCGACGCCGCTCCCCCTGATCGAGGGCGCCGTCCCGGTCCGCAGACAGCGGCAGGCGATGCTCGTCGCCGTTGCGGCCTCGGTCCCCTTCGTCGTCGCCCTGCTGGTGAACCCTGACAGGTTGGCGGGCGGGCCCGCCCCGTTGCTCGCAGATAGAGTTCCCATATTTGGGTGGCTCTTCGACGGCGTCATGAGCGCCCTCCCGCTCGCCGTGGATACGCCCGCATACAACCTGGTCTTCTCCGCGTTCACGCTTTTCGGGTTTTACCTCGAATGCGTTCTCGTCGCAGTGGTCCTCTATGCCGCCCTCCGGCTGATTCCCTCACTGGACCCCGATTCCCGGGAAGAGGGGCGCCCCAACAGGAAAAGATAGGAATGACCCCGGAGAACAGAACAACACCTTCCGAGGGCCATCACAGGAACGCAAGGTACAGGAAATAGACCCCGATCGCGATGATCGCGACGCCGACAACCCGGTCGAAGACCTCGCCGCTCACCCTCGCCCTCTCCTTGACCTTCTTCCCGAGAGCGCCCCCGAGCGAGCTGATCGCTATCAGGGGGAGCGAGAGCCCCACCGCATACACAAGGATCGTAAAGAACCCCTCGACCGCCGTCTGGTAGAGCGCGATGTAGGTCAGGACGACGAGCAGCATCGGCGCCCCGCGCCCCACGGTGATCGCCCCGAACGAGAGCCCGAGCAGAAACGCCCCCGTGACGGAGTAAGAGATGGGCGCCCGGAAGAGATTGAAGATGCTTCGTATCGGCGGTTTGTAGACGTGCAGGAGCTGCAGCCCCATAAGGATCAACAGCACCCCGCCGATCGCCCACGCGACGGTCTCGTTCAGGAAGAGGAGGTACTCCCCGACGTAGCCCGCGACCGCCCCGAGCGGCAGGAGGACGAGGACGGTCCCGAACGAGAACGCCACAGTCAGTTTAAGGATGCCGGCAAGCGTGAGATCGGTCTTCCCGCTCGTCAGATACCCGATAAGGCCGAGGCAGAGGACGCTGTTGCAGGGGCAGATGCCGGCGAAGAGGCCGAAGACGAAGATCCCGAGGACCGAGGGGTCGAAGGATGTCACCAAGAGAGGTTAGACGCCGACCGGGGATAAACCCTGGGTTTTCGGGTCACATGGGATGGACGACCCGCTTCCGCTGCGCCATCCGGTAGCCGGAGACAACCAGGAAAGAGTCCCCGACCTCCCGGTCGAGCGCCGCATCGCCGGAGTCGACGTACAGGAGGGGAGTCGCGGCGAGCTTTCCCGGCGTGGCAACCACGATCAGGTTCCGTAGTCCGGCCTTCCGGATGACGGCCGGGCTGATCTGCTGGTTTCCCCGCCCGAGAACGAACCCCTGGGCGCCGATGGGGCTCGCGACGATCTTCGCCCGCGGGTATCTGTCGAGGAGGGAGAGAAGCGTCTTCTCGTCGGCATTGCGGGCGACGACCTCCCCGCCCCGGACGGCGTCGACCCCGAGGAGGGTCGGGGCAAGACCGAGCCGCTCCATGATCCGGGCCGTCGTGCTCCCGGCGCCGATGATATAAAGCGTATCCGGCAGCATGACCTCGTTGATGAACGCGGCGATATCGTCCTTCGCCCGCTCCTCGTCCTGCTGCTCGAAGACCTGCTTTCCGCTCTGTATCCGCTCCGGAAGATACGGAACGCGTGCATACCCGTAGAGCCGGGCGGCAAGACGGCCCGACCGGTAGGCCCCCTCATCGATATCCATCACCTCGGAGTCTCGGCAGGGGGCTCGCCCCGTCTCGCGGATGAGGGTGACCGCCGCCGGAGGGTCGACCGCAAAGACCGCCGAGTACATCTTCACCCCGGCAGGGATGCCGAGGACCGGCACCTCCCGGCCGACGGCGTCGAAGACGTCCCGTGCCGTCCCGTCCCCGCCGCAGAAGGCGACGAGATCGACCCCGGCCTCAAGAAACGCCCGGCAGGCGGCCTTCGTATCGGCGGCGCCGGTCGAGACGGCGGGGCGGTAGAGGACCGTGGAGCGGTCGATCCCTGCGTCAATAAGGGCGTCCTCGCCCATCGGCGCCGAACAGGTGCACCATGTGATATCGTCGTCTTTGAGGAGAGAGAGGACCTGCACGGCCCGACCGGCCGAGCGTGGGGCCGCTCCGCGCCGGAGGGCTTCCGCGACCACGCCGTCCGTCCCCGCGAGCCCCACCGTGCCGCCCATCCCGGCGATAGGGTTGAGCAGGAACCCGATGGCCCGTCTCATCCCTCCACCCCCGAGTCGGGGGCGAGCCCGCCCTTGAGCGCCCTGATCGCGGTGCGGAGGGCTTCGTGCATCCCGGCCTCGTCGCCCATGTGCTCCTCGACGATCCGGACGAGGGCGCTTCCCACGATGACGCCGTCCGCGCCGGCATCGACGACGCTCCGGACGTGTTCCGGGCGCGAGACCCCGAACCCGACGGCGAGCGGAAGGTCCGTCTCCCTCCGCACCGCATCGACCAGCCCGGCGATGGGAGGCAACCGGTCGCGCTCGCCGGTCACCCCTTCAAGCGAGATCAGGTAGACGAACCCGGAGGCGTCCCGGAGGGTCCTCCGCCGGCGCTCCGGCGACGTCGTCGGGGCGATGAGCGCGATCCGGTCGATCCCGTACCGGAGAGAGGATGGCCCGACCTCTTCCGACTCCTCGGCGGGAAGGTCCACGATGAGGACGCCGTCCGCACCGGCGGCCGCGGCCTCCGAAAAGAACCGGTCGGGTCCCCGGCGGTAGACGATGTTGTAGTAGGTGAAGAGGACGACGGGAAGGCCCGGCGCGTACTCCCTGACCCGTCGGACGAGCGTGAAGACGTCGTCCGGCGTGGTGCCCGCACGGAGGGCGCGAACGTGCGCCCGTTCGATCACGGGGCCGTCCGCCACCGGGTCGGAGTAGGGGACGGCGATCTCGAGGAGGTCGACGCCCGCATCGACCATCGCCGCCGCCACCCCGAACGATCTCTCTCTATCAGGGTCTCCGGCGACGGTAAACCCGATGAAGACCGGGCTTTTCCGGGCAAAGAGGCGCTCGATCCTGCTCATGCCGCACCCCCGTGAAGGCTCGCGATGTCGGCGACGTCCTTGTCGCCCCTCCCCGAGAGGTTGATGACGAGAATGCCGTCCTTATCGAGGTCGTCGGCCGCCCGGAGGGCGTAGGCGACCGCATGGGCCGACTCGAGCGCCGGGATGATCCCTTCGGTACGGGAGAGGTAGCGGAAGGCGTGGAGGGCCTCGGCGTCGGTGACCGCCTCGTAGCGGACCCTTCCCGAGTCCTTCAGCATGGCGTGTTCCGGCCCGACGGAGGGGTGGTCGAGGCCCGCGGCGACGGAGTGCGTCTCGAGCGCCTGGCCGTCATCGTCCTGGAGGAGGTAGGAGAGCGCCCCCTGGAAGACCCCGACCGAGCCCCGCGAGAGCGAGGCCCCGTGATGGCCGGACTCAAGCCCCTCGCCGCCCGCCTCAACGCCGACCAGCGCCACGTCGTCGTTTGTGAACGGGTAGAAGATCCCGATCGCGTTCGAACCCCCGCCGACACAGGCGACGACGGTATCGGGGAGCCGCCCTTCCCGTTCGAGCACCTGCCGCCGCGCCTCCTCGCCGATGACCGACTGGAAGTCGCGGACGATTCGGGGGAAGGGGTGCGGGCCGACGCAGGAGCCGAGCAGGTAGTGGGTCTCCCGGAGGTTCGCCACCCAGTCGCGCATCGCCGCGTTGATGGCGTCCTTCAAGGTCCGCGTCCCGGAGACGACCGGGATGACCCGGGCACCGAGGAGTTCCATCCGAAAGACGTTGAGCGCCTGGCGCCGGGTGTCCACCTCGCCCATGTAGACCTCGACGGGGAGACCGAGGGCCGCGCCCGCGATCGCCGTCGCGACGCCGTGCTGCCCGGCGCCGGTCTCGGCGATGAGCCGCCGCTTGCCCATGAACTTCGCCATGAGCGCCTGGCCGAGGGTGTTGTTCAGCTTGTGCGCACCGCCGTGGAGGAGGTCCTCCCGCTTCAGGTAAACCCGGCAGCCGAGGTCGCGGGAGAGGTTCTCGCAGAAGGTGAGCGGGGTCTCCCGCCCGGCATACTCGTGCAGGTACCAGGAGAGCCGGCGGGAGAACTCCGGGTCCTCACGGACCCGCCCGTAGGTCTCCTCAAGCTCGATCAACGCGCTCATCAGGGTTTCGGGCACGTACTGCCCGCCGTATACTCCGTATCGTCCTGCTTTCATGAATCGATCGTCCTGCATATCTTCACGAACTCCCGCATGAGGCGCTCGTCCTTGACCCCCGGCGCTGCCTCGACGCCTGAAGCGACGTCGACGGCGTAGGGCCTTACCTTCCGGATTGCCGCGGCGACGTTGCCGGGGGAAAGCCCACCCGCGAGGATGACCGGCACCGGGGAGGAAGCCACGCATCTTCTCGCGTATCCGGGATCGAACGCCCGCCCGGTGCCGTGGCTGCCGTCGACGATCACCGCGTCGCAGTCGCCCCGCGGGGGGTCGCCGGGCGCAAGCATCCGGATGACCGCGACCCCGGTATCCCGGGGCAGATAAAGGCTGCCCGAGACCTGCACCGCATCCGGCCGCAAGAGGAGGATCTCCGCGAGGTCCTCCGCCCGGGCGGTCGAGGTGACGGCGACCCTCGTCACGAACGGCGGGACCGCCGCGAATATCTCCCGGGCCGCATCAGGGCTCACCGACCGCGGCGAGGGGCTCGCGAGCACCACGCCGATCGCGTCGGCTCCCGCCGCGGCTGCCGCTCTGGCGTCTTCCGGGCTCGTCATCCCGCAGATCTTCACGCGAATATAAATCCCTCCAGTCTTTTCCGCCGGTCCCTGGCCGACATCAGGGCGGACCCGATCAGGAACGCATCGCAGTGCCGGGAGAGGCGCCGGACGTCGTAGGGCCAGGCGATGCCGCTCTCGGAGACCACGGTCCTCCCCTCGCCGCGTGCCGCCTCTGCAAGGCGGACCGTCGTCGTAAGATCGACCCTCATCGTCTCGAGGTTGCGGTTGTTGATCCCGATGAGGCCCGCCCCGGTGGCGATGGCCTGCTCCATCTCGTCCCTGTCGTGGACCTCGACGAGCGGCTCGAGACCGAGCGCGTGCGCCTCGTCAACGAACGCGGAGAGACGGCTCCCGAGCACCCGGGCGATCAGGAGGACGGCATCGGCGCCGAGCGCCCGGGTTTCGCTGAGCTGACGCTCGTCGATGATGAAGTCCTTCCTGAGGATCGGGACCGGGACCGCACGCCGCACCCGGACGAGGTTCTCCGTACTGCCCCCAAAATAGGTGGGTTCGGTGAGGACCGAGAGCCCGGCGGCTCCGGCGGCGACGAACTCCCGGGCGATCGCCTCCGGAGTGCCGCCTTCGTGGATCCTCCCGCGTGACGGGGAGGCGTACTTCACCTCGGCGATGATCGCGCGTCTCTCCCGGCAACCCCGGAGGGATTGTTCAAGACTCCGGCGAGGCACGGCGTCGGGATCGAACGCAGGAAGGGGGGCGAGGTTCGCGAGGCGCTCGCCGGTCGCCCTGACGATCTCGTCGAGGATCATGCCCCGCCTCCGGTCGCCTCGACCAGCCGGCGGAGCCGATCCAGCGCCGCCCTCGAATCGATCGACGCTTCCGCCCGGGCGATGCCGCCGGCGACGTCATCGGCTTTCCCGCCGAGGTAGATCGCCGCCCCGGCGTTGAGGACGACGATATCCCGGGCGGGGCCGTTCTCCCCCGCGAGGACGGAGAGGAGGAGCCGGGCGTTCTCTTCCACCCCGCCGCCCCGGAGAGCGGCGACGGATGAGCGCGGAATCCCGAACTCCGTGCAGTCGAGCGTATACGTTACGACCTCGCCGTCCCGGAGTTCCGCAACCGTCGTCGGCCCGCTCGTCGCGATCTCGTCGAGACCGTCGCCGTGGACCACCATCGCCCGCTCCGCACCGAGGTCCCCGAGCACCCGGGCGACCGGGACGGTCAGGTGGGGGTCGTAGACGCCGAGGAGGTGCGCTCCGGCACCTGCCGGGTTCGTGAGGGGGCCGAGAAGGTTGAAGACCGTCCGGATGCCGATCTCCTCGCGGGCCGACCGGGCGTGCTGCATCGCCGGGTGGTAGGCCGGGGCGAAGAGGAAGGCGATCCCGGCGGCCGAAAGAACCTCCGCGACCCGGTCGGGCGGGATCGCAACGGAGACGCCGAGCGCCTCGAGGACGTCGGCAGAGCCGCACCGGCTCGAGACGCCCCGGTTCCCGTGCTTCACGACGGAAACCCCCGCACCGGCCGCGACGAAGGCGGCCGCGGTGCTGATGTTGAAGGTTCCCGCACCGTCGCCCCCGGTCCCGCAGGTATCCACCCGCGCTTCCGTGGCGGGGAGAGGGACCGGGACGGCAGCCGCCCGCATGACACGCGCGAATGCCGCGATCTCGGCGACAGTCTCCCTTTTCATCCGGAGCGCCGTGAGGAAACCGCCGATCTGGGCGGGGGTCGCGGCGCCCCGCACGATCTCCTCCATCGCCGCTCCCGCCTCGGCCGGGGTGAGGTCCGTACCCGATGAGACCCGGGCGATCGCCTCCCGGATCATGTCCCGCCTCCCGGACCGAAGAGGAAGTTTTCCATCAGCCGGGTCCCGTCGGGGGTGAGGATGCTCTCCGGGTGGAACTGCACTCCCTCGATCGGGAACTCCCGGTGCCGGACACCCATGACCGCCCCGTCGTCGCTTCTGGCGGTCACCGCGAGGCAGTCCGGGACCGTGGCCGGGTCGATGACGAGCGAGTGGTAGCGGGTCGCGACGAGGGGGCTCGCCACCCCGGCGTAGATCCCCGTGCCGTCGTGCCGGATGAGCGACCGCTTCCCGTGCATCAGCCGGTCGGCCCTGGCGATCCTGGCTCCGAAGACGAGGCCGATCGCCTGGTGACCGAGACAGACCCCGAGGGTCGGAACCGTCCGGCTGATCGTCGAGAGGACCTCCCGATAGAGGGCGCACTCCCGGGGATGCCCCGGGCCGGGCGAGAGGACGACCCGGCCGAAGGATTCGGGAGAGAATTGCTCAAACGGCGTATCGCTCTTCACCACGACCGGCTCCGCACCGAGCGCCCCGATCTGCTGACAGAGGTTGAAGGTGAAACTGTCGTAACTGTCGACGACGAGCACCCGCATCATTCCACCTCCGCCGCGCCGAGCGCCGCAAGCATCGCCCGGCCTTTGTTCCCGGTCTCGGCCCACTCTCTGTCAGGGTCGGAGTCGGCCACGATCCCCGCACCCACCTGGACGGAGGCGACGCCGCCCCGCACGACGACCGTCCGGATGGCTATTGCAAGATCCATCGTGCCGGCAAAGCCGAGGTAGCCGACGGCACCCGCGTAGACCCCGCGCCGGAGCCTCTCCGTCTCGCCGATGATCTGCATCGCCCGGACCTTCGGGGCGCCCGAGACGGTCCCCGCCGGGAAGCAGGACCGCAGCACGTCGAACCGGTCCATCCCCTCCCGGAGCCTGCCCGAGACCGTGGAGACGATATGCTGGACGTGCGAGAACCGCTCGACGGTCATGAACCCCTCCACCGAGACGCTCCCATAGGCGGAGACCGCCCCGATGTCGTTCCTCGCAAGGTCGACGAGCATGACGTGCTCCGCCCGCTCCTTCTCGTCCGCGAGAAGCTCGGCCGCGAGCCTCTCGTCTTCCGCCGGGGTCAGCCCCCGCGGCCGGGTCCCGGCGATCGGGACCGTCGTCACCCGCCCGTTCTCCACCCGGACAAGCATCTCGGGGCTGCTCCCGGCGACCCGGCAGTCGCCGAAGTCCAGGTAGTACATATAGGGGCTCGGGTTTCTCTCCCGGAGCCGGCGGTAGACAGCGAACCCGTCGCCCTCAAGCCGGCAGGTGAGCCGCCGGGAGAGGACCGCCTGGAAGATGTCGCCTGCCGCGATACGCTCCTTGATCTGGAGGACCGCATCCGAGAACTCCTTGCGGGTGCATGAGGACGACGCCGCGACCCCGGAAGGGTCCGGGTCGGCCGGACCTCCCGGGACGAGATTGCGTATCCGGGAGATCTCTCCGGCGATTGCGTCGGCGGCCCGGCGGTACTCCTCCCCGGGGTCGGACCCGTCGGTGACGATCAGGTTCGTTATGACCGCGAGCCGCCGCGTCAGGTGATCGAGGGAGAGGCAGTTTTGTGCCAGCATGAACCGGGCGACGGGCTCTTCCGGGTCCTCCGCCGCGACCGGCCGGACGGTCGGGTGGATCGACGCGACGAGGTCGTAGGCGAAGTAGCCGACAAGCCCCCCCGAAAACCGCGGAAGCGGCGAGGGAGCGACCCGGAGCCGGTCCATGAACGAACGGACGGCGGCGAGGGGGTCGGCCGCCGCGACCTCGTCGGCGATCTCCCGAATGCGGGAGTCGCCGGAGACCGTCAGCGTGCCGTCGGAGGCGACAGTCACGTCGGCGGCCGGAGCGGTGCAGATGAACGAGTAGCGGACGGTCTTCTCGCTCCCCTCGAGCGACTCCAGCAGGAACCCGGGTCCCCTGCGGAGCGATGCGTAGAGGTCCGCCGGCGGAGAGGCGGGGAGGGGGATCTCGGCATATACCGGGACGACGAGAGGGCGGCGGCTGGCCTCTGCGGCGGCGGCAACCTCTTCGCGTCCGATATTCAGATCAGGCTCTCTTCGAGCGCCGTCCATTCCACCGGCATCACCTCGCCACCACCGGCAGCCGGGAGAGCGATTCCAGGATCAACTCCACCGGGTATTCGTAGTCGACAAGCGACCCCGCGAAGTAAGACTCGTAAGAAGAGAAGTCGAAGTTGCCGTGCCCGGAGTTGTTGAAGAGGATCACCTTCGCGTCGCCGGTCTCCCGGCACCGGAGCGCCTCGTCGACCGCGGCTTTCACCGCGTGGGCGGCCTCGGGCGCGACGACGATCCCCTCCGTCCGGGCGAAGGTCACGGCCGCGTCGAAGACCTCGTTCTGACGGTAGGCGACGGGCCGGACGACCCCGTCACGGACGAGCCGGGAGACGAGCGGCGACATTCCGTGGTAGCGGAGCCCTCCGGCATGGATCGCCGGCGGGACGAAATCGTGGCCGAGGGTGAACATCCGCATGATCGGGGTCAGCCCCGCGACGTCCCCGAAGTCGTAGGCGTAGATCCCCTTCGTCAGGGTCGGGCAGGCGGCAGGCTCCACCGCGACGATATCGGTCTCGGGATGCTTTCCGGTCATTTTCTCGCCGGCGAACGGGAAGGAGAGCCCGGCAAAGTTGGTGCCGCCGCCGACGCACCCGATCACGACGTCGGGGTAGACGTCCTCCGTCGCGAGCTGCTGCCGTGCCTCCTGGCCAATGATCGTCTGGTGGAGGCAGACGTGGTTGAGGACGGAGCCGAGCGCGTAGTTGGTGTTCTCATGGCTCGCGGCGTCCTCGACAGCCTCCGATATGGCGATCCCGAGGGAACCCGGCGTTTCCGGGTCGCGGGCGAGCACCGCCCGACCGGACCGGGTCGTATCCGACGGGCTCGGGATGCACTCGGCGCCGTAGACCTGCATCATGCTTTTGCGGTAGGGCTTCTGGTCGTACGAGGACCGGACCATGTAGACGGTGCACTCCATATCGAAGAGGCTCGTTGCAAACGCAAGCGACGAGCCCCACTGCCCCGCCCCGGTCTCGGTCGCCAGCCGCTCGATCCCCGCCTCACGGTTGTAGTAAGCCTGGGGGATGGCGGAGTTGGGCTTATGCGAGCCCGGCGGGCTCACGCCCTCCCACTTGTAGTAGATCTTCGCCGGGGTCTTTAAGGCCGCTTCGAGCCTCTTTGCCCGGTAGAGGGGGCTCGGTCTCCAGAGGGTGAGGATATCGCGGACTTCGCCGGGGATATCGATGTAGCGCTCCGTGCTCATCTCCTGCCGGATCAGTTCCATCGGGAAGATGTGGCGGAGGTCGTCGGGAGCTGCCGGTTTCCCGGTAGCCGGATGGAGGACCGGGTCCATGGGCGTCGGGAGATCCGCCTGGATGTTATACCACCGTTTCGGCATCTCTCCCTCGTCAAGGAGGATCTTCGTCTGCATATATCAGGGTGTACTTGTGCACATATATACATTGTGTGTCATCAGTATACTTTGATGAGCATATTAATGCGGTGGCCCGGGCCCTCCGGCCCGCCCTCCCGGGAAAAAGAGTATATCGATCCTCCGCTACTGGATAGCAAATGTACCTCCTCGCCCACGCCATGGCCGGAATTCTCATCGGGATCGTCTTCGCGGCGATCGCCGGCGACCGGCGGGTTATCGCCTTCGGCGCACTCGGGGGCGTGCTCCCCGACCTGATCGACAAGCCCCTCGGGCACATCGTCCTCGCCGAAACCGTAGGCTACGGCAGGATATATTGCCACGGCCTCACCGTTCTTTCCCTGGTCGCCCTCGCCAGCCTCCTCATCTACCGCTACCGCAAAAGAATCGGCCTCCTCGCGCTGGCCGCCGGCATGGCGAGCCACCAGGTCCTCGATTCGATGTGGCGGCATCCCGTCGAGTGGTTCTGGCCGTTCCTCGGCCCGCTCCAGGAGCACCACTACCCGAAAGACTACCTCTGGAACTCAGTCCTGCGGGAACTTGCCCAGCCGAGCGAATGGCTCCTCTTCTTCGTGATCGCCGGACTCTTCGCCTGCCTCTACCGGCAGGAACTCGAGTCCGCCCTCGCCCGGCTCACGAGCCCCGACGCCCGCCGGGTGCTTGCTGCCGCCCTCGGCCTCGCCGTCATCGTCGCACTGGCCGTGGGCTGGCGCCTTCTACTCTAAGGTCGGCATCGTCCGGCCCCCGGCGGACGCCGGAAACCCCAACCATTATATAAGAGGCAGGAGATTGGAATACGTGTGGTGAACAACATGACTGGCGAATCTATGCTCCAGATAACCGTCGACCAACTGGCAAGAACGCTCTGCGCGAGTGCGGTCCTCGGTGCCCCGGTCGATGCCGGAGAACGGGTGATCATCCCTGTCGCCGAGTTCGGGTTCGGGTTCGGCGCCGGAGAAGGCATGGGAGGGCGTAAGGAAGAAGGACAGCACGGCGGGTCCGGGACCGGCGGCGGAGGCGGCATATCGGCCGTTGCCCTGATCGTCGTCACCAAAGGCGTCCCCGGCGCCGAGGGCATTCAGGTGGTGTCGCTGAAGAAGAAGAGCGAGATCGCCGAGGTCATCACGGCACTCGGGGAGACGGTCGGCCCGCACATCGGAAAAGCGTTCGAGAAAGGCTCGGCGATGATGCAGCGCAAGGGCAAGACCCCCTGGGTCTCGGAAGAAGGAAAGGAGATCCCGGTCGGCGGTGAAGAAGAGGCGTAAGGCTCTCTTCCCTCCATTCCATGGTCGCGGCCATTCTTTTCTCCATCCTGCTCGTCGTCGCCGCCGTCATCCTCGCTCTCCTGCTTGCTCTCTACCTGGTCCCGGTGATCGTCGAGGCGGCCGCCGACTGCACGCGGGAGAGAGCCCGGGCGACGGCAATCGTAGCCTGGGGCATCGTGGGAGCGCGGGTCCGGGTCGACGACGCGGTGCAGGTGCTCGAGGTCCTCGTCGCCGGCCGTCGGGTCATGACCCGGGACCTTCGGGCGATAGCGGCCACAGAGCCGGAAAAAGAGGAGAAAACGGCGGAAAAACAGGGGCCTGCACGACCGGTACGGGACTACCTCGGCGCCGCCGGCGACCTCTGGCCCCATATCCGAAAAGTCCTCGCCGCCGTCTACCGCTCTCTCTATCTTGAGACGCTCCGGGGCGACGTCACCCTCGGTCTCGACAGCCCCGCCGACACCGGCGTCGTCTACGGCTACTATACCGCCGCCCGATACGCTCTCTGGCCGGCGGAGACAATCGATTTCGTGCTGACCCCGGTCTTCGACCGCCGGGTCTTCGAAGGCGCCCTCACGCTCCGGATGCAGGTCCGCCGCCCGCTCCTGATCATCATCCCGGTCGTGCAGGCTTTACTCCAGAAACCGGTCAGAGAGCGGCTCCGTCAGGTCCCGGGAAGAGGTGCTCCGGGTGCCTGAGAAGACCCGCCTCGTCGTCGGCGGTGCCCGCAGGGCGGGCGGCCGGTGCATCATCCCCATCATCAGAGCGCTCGCGGTATACGGAGAGGAAACCGCAGCGGTCAGCCTGACGCCGGTTGCCCTGCTCGTCGCCGAAGGGGAGAACGAGTACCTCACCCTCCTCCCGGGCGCGCCCCCGGAGACCCGGGATATCGCCGAAACGCTCCGTGACGAGATCGAGCGAGAAAAAAAGAAGTGTGCGGGGTAGGCCGTCACTCGTGCCGCAGCGCCTGGATAGGGTTTAGTTGCGCCGCCTTCCAGGCCGGGTAGAGGCCGGAGGCCACGCTCGTGAAGACGCCGAACGCCATCCCGAAGACGATGTAGAGGAGACTCCCCGGGTTGAAGAGGTAGTCTGCGTTCTCGACGATGACCGCCGTAATCACGTAGCCGGTGCCGAAACTGAGCACCCCCCCGATAGCGGCGCCCACAACCCCGAGGATCAGGGCCTCGTAGATGAACATCCGCATCACCTCGCTCCGGCGGGTGCCGATGCTCCGCAGGACACCGATCTCCTTGATCCGTTCGGTCACCGACATCAGCATCACGTTCAGGATCGAGACCCCGGCGACGATGAGCGATACCGCGCCGATACCCATCAGGAAGACCGTGATCGAATCGGCCGCCGCAAAGATGCTCTCGAGAATTGTCCGGGTGTCCATGACGTTGACGACATCCTCCCGCCGGTTCATCTTCTGCTCGATCGATTCCTTGACCGAGTCGATGTCGTTGACGTCCTTGACCTTCACGATCGCCTGATCGTACTCATCCTCGTCGTAGTGGCTTGAATACCAGGTATAAGGTACGATGACGGCGTAGTCGGGGTTGATGTCGAAACCCATCCCCCGTTCCTTGAGCACGCCCACCACACGGAGGGTTTCATCTCCGATCCTGACCCGGGCACCGAGTTTCAGGCCGTTTTCCTTGCTGTTTGCGGCAAGTTCGCTCCCGATCAAGCACCCGGCGCCCGTGCCCTTCGGGTAGGCCCCCGACTCAACTTCGAGCAGAGAGGGAAGATCCTCGGCCGGCATCGCGTAGATCATCGCGCCGCTCTCCTTATCGCCCACGGTTATCTTATCGACGGTGCTCGCGTACGGGATGATCCGGTTGGAGCCGATTGCCCGGGCGATATCGTCCACCTGCCGTTCGGTGAGTTTCGTGGTACCCGAATCCGACGCCGGAGAGACGATGAGGGTGTCGCCGACGTCGGTGACCATGTCGTTGAACATGAGGCCGATGCTGTTGCCCATGACGCCGAGTGTGGCGATCGCGACGACGCCGATGACGATCCCGAGGATCGCAAGGACCGACCGGAGCCAGTGGCGGTTGACGTTCCGGCGGGCGAGGTCGAAGAAGGTCATTCTACCACCCTCCCGTCGACGAGCCGGATCGTCCGGTCGGCGTACTCCGTCATCCGGGGGTCGTGGGTGACCATGGCGACCGTCTTGCCCTCCTCGCGGTTCATCCGGTCGAGGAGATCCATGATCGCGGTCCCGGTCTTTGTGTCCAGGTTCCCGGTCGGCTCGTCGCAGAGGAGGAAGTCCGGGTCGTTCACGAGCGCCCGGGCTATCGCCACGCGCTGCTGCTGTCCGCCGGAGAGTTCCCCGGGTTTGTGGGTGAAATGCGTCTCGGCGATCCCCACCGCCGCGAGGACCTCCTCGGCCCGCTCGCGGGACCGGTTCTGCCGGCCCTTCAGGATAAGCGGGTACTCGACGTTCTCGACCACCGAGAGCAGCGGAATGAGGTTGAACTGCTGGAAGACAAACCCGATGTGGTCACGCCGGAGAAGGGTCAGTTCGTCGTCGTCCATCCCGCTGATCCGCTTGCCCGCTATGGTGACCTCTCCCGAGGTCGGGACGTCGAGCGATCCCATGATGTTCAAGAGGGTCGATTTCCCCGACCCCGACGGCCCCATGATCAGGACGAACTCGCCCTTCTCGATCGCGAGATCGATCCCGGCGAGCGCCACGACGTCGCCGGCCGGGAGGGGATAGACCTTCGTGACCGCATCGAAACTGATGACCGGCATCGTCGTTACGTCCGTCTCCAGGAGTAGTAGATGGCCCCGCCTATCCCGAGCGCGACAAGCACGACAACGATGATGCCGGCTACCGGGAGGCCGCCGTCGCCGCTCTGCTCCTTAAGAGGCGTCGTCGTACCGCCGACCTCGACCATCGTCGTCGTCGTATAGCGGTTGCCGTCGTCGTCGCGGTACTCGACGACGACCGGGACCTCGGTTGCGTTCGCGTCGGCCCGAAGAGTCACCTCGAACGATGAGATGTCGTCGGGGTCGAGCGTCCCGACAACGTAGACCCGGAACGGGTCCGTAGGCGTCGCAGGCGCCCCGGTGGTGACGAGCACCGACCGTGCGGCCTCAAGTCCGGCGTTCATGACGTCGCCCACGACCCGGTAGCCCCCGGCAACGGGCGTGACCTCGATGTTGGTGACGACCGGGTCGGCCTGCCTTTTATCCTCGCCGAACGCGATCGGGAGAACGAGGTCGGTCGTGTGGGTGTTGATGCCGTTACGCCAGGTCACCTGGAAAGTGACGTCCGTCTCAGCGGCAGGGGTCAGATTAAAGAGAACGGTCGCAGAACCGTCGGCAGCGAGAGCGCCGATGAATCCGCCGTTCGGTGTCGCGGTAAAGCCGGTTCCCTGCGGGATCACCTGGACGCCGGACGCCGCGTTCGGGCGGGGGTTGCCGACCCGGACGGTGATATCGGCCGTCCGCCCTTCGGCGAAGGCGTCCGGCTTTCCGACCACCGAGACGCTGAGCGGGGTGTCCTCGACCTGGACCGGGACCGGGTAACGGAGGTTGCCGGCGCCGTCGCGGAAGTCAAGGACGAACACAGGGTAGAACGTCCCCTCTCCCCCGTCCGCCCGGACGGTGAAGGTGAACGTCTTCGCGTTCCCGGCGCCTATCTCCCCGACCGAGGGGTAAGGGTCGCTCAGCGCCACCACGCCGCTCCCAAAGAGCCGGGCGCTCTTGATGGCAACCGATTCGGCACCGTTGTTCTGGATCGTCACCGTGAGCGTCCCGGTATCGCCTTTCATCAGGACCGGGGGATCGGTCGCGGAGGAGGTCACGGTGATGTCCGCCGGTCCGGCCTGTGCCGGTCCGGCGACCACTGCAACGGCGCAGAGGAGTGCTACGATAAAGAGATGAAGTGGTTTCATATTACAGCCATCCGATAAGGGGGATAAGTAGAGAGATGATGTAGAGCCCCACGGGTATCCCGACGGTGAGGGCCGCGTTCCGCGTGGAGAGGCCCCGTGCGTATTTCATGCCGAAGATCCATATATTTGCGCTCCAGAGAAGGAAGAGGACCGTCACGAGCGTGGCGACCGATGTCAGGGGGTCGGCCGCCAGCATCTCCGTGAGGGTCTCCGTCACGGCCACGATCTCCTCAGGGCTCGTTGCGGCCGGGACCGTGATGCCCGAGAGAATCTGGTAGGAGAGAACGACCCCGATCAGGCTCCCGAAGACCTGGGGCAGGAACCCGTAGCCCGTGAACTCCAGCGTCCGGGTGAGCGATCCTTTGCCCTTGAAGATCATCGAGATGAGGTAGAAGACGATGCCGACGACGATCCACGTGAGGAAACCCCCAATGACGGCAGCAACCGCGACGCCGGCCACCATGATCCCCCCCAGGCCCTGCATATCCGCGGGGAGTATACCGATGGTCAGGTTCGTCGCCAGTGCGGCCGAGACCGCACCGATCACCCCGATGACGAGCGCAATCAGCGCCGGCACTTTCAGGCCCGGCTCGGTCCGCATGCGTTCCTCGAAAAAATTCCCGGGACTGAGCAGCACCCGGAGAAATCCAGTTTTCATGATAGTATCCTCGTGTACCCTTGGCTGATGAGAGAATATATACTTTTTCCAGTAATTCGGGACGCAGAGAGCGCGAATTCCCGGAAACGTCCAAAAGAACGGCGATTCTCCCCGCAGTAACGGCACATCGGACCGCCGGGCGATGGTGAACCGATCTCCGGAGAGGAAGCGGAGGGCGAGGTCGTCGATCTCCACAGAATGGACCGGTAGACCGTGATTGACGGTGTTGCTGTCGTTCCGCGCGCCGACCATCGAACCGGGAAGATCCTTCTGATCGCGCGTCGCGTCGATTCAACGGGCGCCCGTTTCAGTTTCATGATACTCTGTAAGTATGGCTCACATATAATTGTAACCCATATACATCCCATATAGTTTACTTTGCTATTTGAGATTTAACATCGCATATGGTAGCGCCGGGAGTATGCACGATCAAAATCGAAGAAAAAAACAGGTTAATGTGCGCCTTTCCCAGCGTATACTGGATCAGGCTCAGGAATTAGTTGACAGCGGTCAGCACCCGCACATATCCGACGTTGTTGAGACCGCCGTAATACGTTACGTTGACGAGGAGTATTTCAAACGCACCCTCCGTACGGAACTATTCGAGATGATGGACACTCCTGAGTATAAAGGAAAGATGCGGGAGCTCATCAGAGAGATCGATAGGGAACAGAACTGACGCAAATCATGCATCCCCGGCCCATGACCGTTCACGAAGCATTTTCGGGGGATGCCGATATATCCAGATCCTATTCTTTTCAAAAATCTTCTATAAAACGGTAAACCGGGCAACCCGAAGTGAGAAATGACCGGAATAAGAGGACACCGCAATCCTCGTCCGTTTTGTGCGTCGCGTCCTCCCGGTGCAGCGGGCGTGTGAGGGCGTCAGATCTCCCCGAGTTCCTTCAGGCTCACGTAGCCCTTCTTTGTAACGATGATGTGGTCGAGCACCCGGATGCCGAGGATCGACCCGGCTTCGACGAGTTGCCGGGTGACGTCGAGGTCCTGCGTGGAGGGCGAGAGCGTGCCCGAGGGGTGGTTGTGGATCAGGATTACCGAGGCGGCGCGGTCGGTGATCGCCTCGGCAAAGACCTCCCGGGGGTGGACGAGGCTCTGGTTCAGGGTCCCGACGGTGACGGTCCGGCGTTTTATCACCTCGCCGGCGCCGCTGAGGGTTATGCAAAGAAAATACTCCTGTTTCCTGTCCCGCCATTCCGCGACCAGCGGGAGGACGTCCTCGGGGCAAGCAATCCGGCACCCCGAAACGCCGTCGTCCCCGAGGTACCGCCGCCCGAGCTCGAAACAGGCCATGATCTCGCAGGCTTTCGCCGGGCCGATCCCCTCGATCGTAAGGAGGTCACCATATGACGGGCTGCCTCCGGCCTTCTCCAGGTAGCGTTCGACGCCGCCGGCGATCTCCCGGACATCCCGGCCTTTTGTTCCTCCCCCGAGGAGGAGAGCGATCAGTTCGGTATCGGTGAGCGCCTGCGGCCCCCGCGTCGCCAGCTTCTCACGCGGGCGATCGCGGTCCGGGATATCGCGCATCCTCTTCATCGTCAACCGGCCCCTTCTGGTTCCTCATTTTGATCCCGGAGCATGTATACGTTGCCAATTTACTCCGCGCACGGAAAAATTTTGTCCCGGGAAAAGATTCAGGAGAACGTTTCTCCTTCACCGTAGAAGGTTTTCGGGTGTTTTATCGAATCCTTTTTACCTATGGACGGCAATCACTCACGAAATGGAACTCCCCTGGAAGAGCGCCGAGGCCTGGTGCAGGAAGGGACGGGCATACGCCGAGCAGGGGCAGTACGACCGGGCCGTCGAATGCTACGACCGGGCGGTTGCCCGGAATGCCGACGACACCGCTGCCTGGTACCACAAAGGGCTCGCCCTCACCGCCGCCGGGCGCGACCGGGAAGCCGCAGGGTGTTTCGACCAGGCCGTCAGGATCGACCCGGCCTCCGCCCGCTTCTGGCTCGCCCGGGGACAGGCGCTCTACAATCTCCGGGAGTACCGTGAGGCGGCCGGCTCCTGCGGTCGGGCGGTGGAACTCGCCCCCGACTCGGCGGATGCCTGGTTCGTCAGGGGAAACGCCCTCAGAAAGCTCGGGCGAACCACCGACGCTATCGACTGCTACGACCGGGTCATCGCCCTCGAGCCGGGCCGGATCGAGGTCTGGAACGCCCGGGGCACGGCGCTTGCCACCGGGCGCCGATACGACGCAGCCATCGACTGTTACGACCGGGTCATCGCGCTCGATCCCGGGAACACAAACGCCTGGTACAGCAAGGGGACGGTCCATCTCCTCCTCGGCCGGTGCGGCGATGCGCTCGAGTGCTACGACCGGACCGTCGCCATCGACCCGGACCACGCCGACACCTGGCATACCCGGGGATGCACGCTTGCGGCGCTGCAGCGATACGAAGAAGCGGTCGGGTCGTTCGACCGGGCCCTCGCCCTCCACCCCGACGACGACGATGCCTGGTACAACCGCGGCCTGGCGTTGCACCACCTGGGGCGCTATGACGAGGCGATCTCCTGCTACGACCGGGCGTTCCAGATCAATCCCGACCATCCCGGGATCTGGTATCATAAAGCCGCGGCGCTGAAGACGTTGAAGCGCTACAGCCTCTCGCTCGCCTGCTTCGACCGGGCGCTCAGGGAGAACGCCGTCGATGCGGAGATCTGGCACCAGAAGGGTCATCTTCTCTTCACCCAAAAGCGTTACGTGGAAGCGATAGAGTGCTTCGACCAGGCGCTCAGGCTCCGGGCCGACCACACGGACGCATGCTACTATCGGGGAGAGGGTTACTACGCCCTCGGGGATTACGAGACGGCGATCGCCTGCTACCAGGCCGTGGTCCGGGCGGCCCCCGAGAACGCCGTTGCCTGGAACAACTACGGAAACGCACTCTACCGGCTCGAACGCTATGAAAAGGCGCTCGTCTGCTACGAGCGGGCGCTCGAGATCGACCCGGAGAACCGCCGGGTCTGGAGCAACAAAGCAAACGTCCTCTCCGTTCTTTCTCACTACGATCAGGCTCTCGTCTGCTACGACCGGGAGCTCCTGGCCCACCCGGAGAATGCGGACGCCTGGTACAACAAAGGCCTTGCGCTCTTCATCCTCGGGCGCTACGGCGAGGCCGTCGCCTGCTGCACCCGGGCGCTCGAAGCCGACCCCACAAAGGTTCAGGCCTGGAGCACAAAGGGAAACGCCCTCGTGATCCTGGAACGCTTTGAAGAAGCGCTCGAATGCTACGACCAGGCGCTTGCCGCGAACCCCGACGATGCCGAGACGCTCAAAGGAAAGGCGACGGCGCTCGTCTGCCTCGACCGCCCCGCCGAGGCAGACAGATGCCGCGAGCGGCTGCTGCGGCTGCAGCGGTGAGCGGAGGGCACCGGGCCCGGGAACATCTCCGCACCGCTGCCGCTTCTGTCATCAGGCCCCGGTGAGGAGGACCAGATTACCCCTTCTCATTGTTCCCATCCCACCGTCAAAAAAATTGTTTGTTGACTAGTGGACACCTTATTTTGCTGCTCCTGGTGTGTGGGGTTGCTCTCTCACGCGAAAGATTGGGGAGCAGTCAATAGTGGCCCGATTCCGAGTAACCACTATACTAACCTGGGGGAGTGTCATTCCTGGGTCCCGGGGCGAATAGCCACCACGGTCCACTGCGAACATACCTCCAGAAAGACGTACGGATACCCTCCTGCGGGGAGGGGGAGTTCCCCCTCCCCTGTCCCACCCCCAAAGGCGATACCTCCCACGGTCCACTGTCTGGAACGAACCGGGGAACATCCTGATCCCGCGCCCACCTCCAATGAGGGGGGATGAGCATCGAACAGAGTCCGATCATCGGGATCGATGCAATAATCTCCGCGGCTTCGCGGCTCTACACCGAACAGTGCTCACGTGAGGCGATGGTGTGTGAAATATTAGATGCAACGGTCCACTAGTAGATAATCCACGTATCCCAGTAAGTCGAAATGGAGTAGTACCGGTGGAACGGCCATGTGGTCGGTTCGATGAACGTACCCTCCGCATAGAGATACGCCAGGTCGTACTGACCGCTGGCGGTAGATGCATCCACGCTTACCGTGCTCCCCGGACTCCAGCTCTGGAGGGTGTTCTTAACATCCGGCCCATTGAATGTATAACCCCACTCGGCCCGCTCGATAGCCGGGTCGCTCTCATCACTCATGGTAACGGAGTTCAGGAACGACCCGGAGAACTTCGGCATCGGCGTGAACGATATGGAGACGGTCGTCGGCCCGGTGGTTGTCCCGCTGGGGTTCCAGTCATGCAGGGCAGGGTTGCCTAAACTGCTCACCGACCAGTCGATGTACGAGAGACCCCGTTCATTGAGCCACTTGCTCCCCTGCTCGCGATACCTGTGAAAACCGGGGTCCATAGACCAGATCTGCTTGATTGCAAAGTAATCCCTGACCGGGTCCATTTCGTTGGAATTCCGGTACGTCTCAAAGTTATGTTCGATGAGTCCGTAGGGTTCGGCCGCGTAGTAATACCGACCGGACCCCATCAGGGTCCAATCCCCGCCGGATACGTTCACAGCACTCTCCGGGGTACTGACGGCGGTATCGTTGTACCACCGGTTCGCCTTCTCAAGGAGTTGCGCGATGTCCGTGCCCTCCTGCGAGACAGCGATCATCTCATGAGGAATCCCGGTCTTATCGAACGAAAACCCATACGCAACGATCGTCGCGTTGACGGGTATCACCGGATCGCCAGATCCGATCGGTGCCCCGGTGAAGTCTGCGCTTTTTTGGTAACTCTCAATCAGTTTATCTCGCTCATCCATCACCGTATCCAGGTCAAGGGGATACGAATCATTGTCCGTCCGGAATAGAGACAGATCCGTCTCCTGCTGCTCCTCACCCGGCACGGGTGCAACGGCGATACCGGCGACGAGCAGCACGATGAGCGCCCGCATCAGGTATCCGGAAATTCGTGTAATCTCCATTTTTTTCAGATCCCGGGGTTCAAGGGGTGCAAGAAAGTCCCCGGCTTGAGCCGTGGGGATGAATTGCATCCCCTGGTTAGTTTCACGTTCACCTCGCGCGGGATATTTTTTGTCATAAGAGTTACACAGAATACATCGTGACTTAAATGTTTGGCAACTCAAAATCCTCGTGAGGATTTCTAAAGGACTAAGTGTGAACACCTATATATTTGTTAAAACCTGCAAGGCTCTGGAGTGCGACACTTCTGACAGCATGGAAATAGAGCCGAATGAAAAGGAGTGCGACAAAATGGCGACAATAAATAACACTGCATCAATCGGCTTTGAGCAACAAATATGGGCGGCAGCAGACATCCTTCGCGGCAATGTGGATGCGGCGGAGTACAAACACGTCGTTCTTGGACTTATTTTTCTGAAATACATATCGGACAGGTTCGAGGAACGGTATCAAGAACTGCTTGCCGAGGATGACGATGTGGAGGACAAGGATGCCTACGCCGAAAAGAACGTGTTTTTCGTGCCACAGTCGGCGCGGTGGAGCGTCATTTCCGAAGCGGCGCACAAAGAGGAGATCGGCACGGTGATTGACGACGCAATGCGGGCGATCGAGAAAGAGAACAAGCGGCTGAAGGACATCCTGCCGAAAAACTACGCCCGTGACGAACTGGACAAGCGCCGCCTCGGTAACGTGGTTGACCTATTCACCAACATTCAGATGATTGAACACGGCACAGACAAGGACATCCTCGGTCGCACCTACGAATACTGCCTTGCCAGGTTTGCCGAGCAGGAAGGCAAGCGCGCCGGAGAGTTCTACACGCCGTCCTGCGTGGTGCGGACGCTCGTTGAGGTCTTGCAGCCGTTCAAGGGGCGCGTGTACGACCCCTGCTGTGGGTCCGGTGGTATGTTCGTGCAGTCCACGGACTTCGTAAAGAACCATTCAGGCAACATCGACAATCTCTCAGTCTACGGACAGGACGCAAACCCCACCACCCGTAAGATGGCTTTGATGAACCTTGCCATTCGGGGCATCGAGGCCAACCTCGGCGGATACAACGCCGACACGTTCCATAACGACCTGCACCCAACGCTGAAAGCTGACTTCATCCTCGCCAATCCGCCGTTCAATCTCTCCGATTGGAACGACGGCAGTTTGAATGACGACCAGCGGTGGCGGTACGGTCTCCCCCCCGCAGGTAACGCCAATTTTGCGTGGCTTCAGCACATGATTTACCACCTTGCACCGAATGGAAAAATCGGCATGGTACTTGCCAACGGTTCGCTGTCCTCCCAGAGCGGCGGCGAGGGTGAAATCCGCAAGAAAATAGTGAAGGACGACCTTGTAGAGGGCATTATCGCCATGCCCACACAGTTGTTCTACACCACGCAGATACCCGTTTCCCTCTGGTTCATCAGCCGAAACAAGAAGCAAAAGGGCAAGACACTCTTCATCGACGCCCGCAAAATGGGTACGATGGTCAACCGCCGCCTACGCGAGATGACCGTCGATGATATCGCCAAAATTGCCGCCACATTTCAGGCGTTCGACGACGGGACGCTTGAGGACATGAAAGGCTTCTGCGCCGCCGTTACCACGGAGGGGATCGCCAAGCAGGACTACATACTAACGCCGGGACGCTATGTCGGCATTGAGGAGCAGGAGGATGACGGCGAACCCTTCGAGGAGAAAATGGCACGGCTAACTGACGAACTTTCCGAGATGTTCAAGCGTTCCCACGAACTGGAGGGCGAAATCCGTAAAAGACTGAGGGCGATTGGGTATGAGCTATAAGATGAAACGAGTCGGCGATGTGATTGAGGAAATCGCGATGGGACCGTTCGGCTCAAATATAAAGGTCGATTGCTTTGTTCCATCCGGCATCCCTGTGTTGAACGGGAGCAATCTCACGGGCTTCACTCTTAGCGAGGACAGCTTTAATTACGTTACACCAGAAAAAGCCGCTTCGTTAAAGAAAGCTGTGGCTTCACGTGGCGATGTGGTTATAACGCATCGAGGCACACTGGGGCAAATAGCATACATTCCTGTAGATAGCAAATATGATAAGTACGTTATTTCGCAGAGCCAATTTCGGGTGAGATGCAAAAAGGACGAAATGCTACCTGAGTATATGGTCTACTTCTTTCATTCACGGGAGGGGCGGCATCAGCTACTCTCTAACAGCTCCCAGGTCGGAGTACCCGCTTTAGCCCGACCGTCTTCGACTTTTCAGGAGCTTGAAATGCCCGTGCCGCCGATAGAGGTACAGCAGGCGATAGCCGACACACTCTCCGCTCTCGACGTGCGGATTGCCGTTAACACAGCGATAAATCATCATTTAG
>NZ_DANC01000034.1:0-17079 GCF_002499755.1 Methanoculleus sp. UBA291
GTGAGTGTCGCGATGGTGCCGGCTGTGGCTGCACAGAGTGAAAAGCACTTTGAAGAAGAATTGCTGCAAAACATGGGTATAAAAGTAAACAGCATTGACACAGAACTGTGTGACTACAAGAAAGTTGGAGACACGATCTTCTTTAATGGAAACGTCAAATTCGATGCAGAATCAGGGATCAGCGGAAAATTTGAGCGAATTTGCGCAGACCAGCAAGTTAGTGGCTATTACTCCGAAAATGGTTCTTACCATATCGAATCGGTTGGTACAAACTATCGTTCGGTAATCGATGCGCAAGTGGTCTCGGAAAGCTCCGATGCTATCACACTCAAAGTTGAGCAGATGGTGGTTAAAAACGGAGTTGTAAAGGCGTCAAGCGATATAGTGACCCTTCCGAAAACCGAGAGTCCTGATATCAGCGATCTTACTAGTACGAGCGATATTGGCCTAACAAGTGATAAAACAAAGATTGACTTCCCGAGTCTGGCCCCATCAGGATCGACTTTAGTTTTCAATGACGTGAAGTATAGCGATCTTATGTGGGGCACTGCTGCTCTTGCAGCAATTGCTATGCTTTTCGGTGTGCTACCCGGAGTAATTCTCAGTTTAGTGGCTGTGGCTCTCCAAGCTATACCTGATCACTACGATTTCGAACCAGGGGATTGTTACCTCGATATCTGGCTTGTTCCCGAACCGCATCCCTCTGCCCCCATACTTGTAGAGGTTGACTATATATACATTTAAACATCCCATTATTTTTGTGGTGATTATGATTCGCAATTATCTGCCGTTGCTATGGAAACTGGTACTCGTTCTTGCGGTAATTCTTCTCGTCGCAAACTTTTACGAATATACACAAAGCGGCCATTATGACTCCCCCAGACAGTGGCTATTTTTTGCCCTTTTATTCACGAGCATCATTATCCGGGTCATCAGTCAAAAAGCCACGAAAAATACCTGATTTTTCATGAGGTCATCCCGATGCTCTTCAGGTTACCCTTGATAAAGTTCCCGCACAATGCACCCCGGCGGAAAGTGTTGAAGACGCTGGAAGCGTTCGTTTTTCGCGTCGTCAGGAGGGCGAACCACATCGCACCTGTCCGCAACAATCCGGACGGCACAACGACGCCTCTCACGATGCCGAATCATCTTAAACTCAAAGGTTCGACCCTGTGAGCCATCTGTACGCAGATCTGTACGCAGGCAGGAATTTCACGGGCGGAGTTCCGGCGGGTGTATGAGCAGGAGCAAGGACAAGATTCTCTTCTCTCCCCTCCCCCCGGGTGCACCTTCTTGCTCCCGTCTTACCCCCGGAGCGGGAATGATTGCTTCGTTTTGTGAGCAGCCGAAGAACATAGAGAAATAGGACGGATATTAAATCCCGCTGGAGGCATTTTCTTCCCCATCCCAGGCCTTGACGCCGGTCACCATATAGTAACTGGTGATCGGACTGACCTTCTGATACCACTTCAACTGCTTACGCTGATTACTGCGAATAGCGCCGAGGTCGTGGATTTTTGCGTTTGAAAAACCGGCATCTACAAAATACTTCAGAGCGCGGTCTTCGGGAACGCCGCCCATGTTCGGAAGAGCCGCCTGCACCGTCTCATCGTATCCGCATACGGCGTTCCTCAACTGAGGAATAAACAACTGTTCCAGTTTCAATCCGAGAGCCCGCCTGAACTTCGTCATGGGCCTTCCGTCGTCCCAGCGTCCGTCGACGACAACGACCATACCGCCTGGTCCGACAACCCGTTTCCACTCGGACAATGCCTTTTCCGGATGGGGGAGCGTCCAGAGCAGGTGCCGGTTCACGACGACGTCGAAGGCGTCGTTTTCAAACGGCGTCTCTTCGGCGTCGCCCCTCTCAAACGTCATGGACAACCCGTTCGCCTTCGCTTTCTCCCCGGCGATCTCCATCATCTTCTCGGAGAGGTCCAGCCCGGTTACCGTATGCCCCATCTCCGAAAGGATCAGCCCCATGGCGCCGGTGCCGCACCCGACATCGAGAACGATTGATCGACGGTCCGGAAGAACTGCAGAGAACGCATCCATCCAGAGTCGTTTTTCGTCAGGGGTCCCGATCCCGTGCGCTACGTGTGAGTCGTAGTGCCAGGACCCTTTGTCCCAGCGGGTGGTGATCCGCTCCTTCAGCGTAGAGTCGTCCATGTCGGCATCACTCCCTTTTAGTTCCGGAGATCGCATAGTATTCCCAGTCGTACCCGAGGTTCTGATACCATTCCTTGCGAGATCTCTGATTTTCACGAATAGTATGCAGCTTTTTTACCGATATATCGGAAAAACCTGCCCTCACAAAAAAGTTCTGTGCCTCATTCATCGAGACTCCGCCCGCATGCGGAAGGGACCCGGACAGTTCTTCGGAATATCCGCTTGCACCCCGCGTATCCGGGTTGAAAATCTTCGATAAGCATCTTCCAAGAGACTGCCTGAATTTTGTGCCCGGCGACCCGTCGTCCCAGAGTCCGTCGATAACAACGACCATCCCGCCAGGTCTGACGACCCGTTTCCACTCGGACAATGCCTTTTCCGGATGGGGTAGCGTCCAGAGCAGGTGCCGGTTCACGACGACGTCGAACGTATCATCCGCAAAAGACAGCGATTCTGCATCTCCTCTTGAAAAATCAACGACAACTCCCCGGGCTTCGGCTTTCTTTCTCCCGACGTCCATCATGCCTTCGGAGAGGTCGATACCTTTCACGATGTGCCCCATTTCGGCAAGAATAAGCGCCATCGCACCGGTACCGCACCCTACGTCCAGAACCTCCCGCGATCCGGAACGGATCAACTCTCGAAAAAGGTCGGCCCAGAGGTCTTTCTCTTCAACGGTCTGTATCCCGTGAGATACATGTGTGTCATAATACTCGGCGTCGGTATCCCATTTTTTGATGATCGCCGATTTGATCTCTGCATCGTTCAATCGTCTCATCCTTGTTCACATCGTTAGAGCGGTTCTATGGGGGTGATGGTGAGATATCCGGCACCCGTCTTCTCGATATCGAGTCGGACGTTATACGCAGCTTCAAGCAATTCGGATCGCAACACCTCATCCGCCGTGCCGTGGGCTCTTATCTTTGCGTCGTGTAAGAGAATAATCGAATCGCTGTACCTGGCGGCCAGATTCAGGTCATGGACAACATAGATGGTGATCACATCGTGGCTGTGCGTGTAGTTGCGGGCAAGGTCCATGATGATGAGTTGATGGCGCAGATCGAGCGCACTGGTAGGTTCGTCTAGGAGGAGAATTTTTGGCCGGGAAACAAGCGCCTGTGCAAGAATAACCAGCTGGCGCTGCCCGCCGCTCAGACTGAAGAACGGTTGTTCGCTCAGGTGCAGGATATTCAATTCCCCAAGGACCCCGGTAACGGCCTGGATCTGTTCGAGAGTGACCTTCCATCTTAAATCGCGCAACAGCCCGATGAGAACCATCTCGAAGACGGTCAGGCGAGTCTGCGTTGAACTCATCTGAGGGACATACGAGATGTCGTCGAACGACAGGGCCCGCGCATTCCCGTCATCAAAGGTGATCGTCCCGGTTCGTTTAATCTGGTTTCCGATTGCTTTGAGAAGGGTGGTCTTGCCGATCCCGTTACGGCCGATAACGGCGGTCATCTCGCCGCTTTTAAACGTGGTGGTGATCTCTTCCAGGACGATATTGTTCCCGAAAGAGACACCCACGTTATCCAGGTCAAGCGTTGTCATTCCCACCTCCTGGTCTTCATGAGAAGGATGAAGAGAGCCGGGACCCCGACAAGCGACGTGACGATCCCCACCGGGATCATCGACCCGCCGCCGATGAGTTTTGCCGTAATCGATGCGGCAAGCATCAGCAGCGACCCGAATATCACTGAGGCGGGTATCAGATACCGCTGATCCTCACCAACCAGGAGCCGTGCACAGTGAGGTGCAACAAGCCCGACAAAGCCGACGGTTCCAATGAAAGAGACGGCTCCCGCGGTGAGGAGGGAGGCGCTCATGAACATCTTGAGCCTGACCGATTCCGTATCGACGCCGAGACTTTTTGCATTCTCTTCGCTTGTGGTGAGTGCGGTCAGCTGCCAGACATACCTGGTGACAAAAATAGCACAGACAACCAGGATACATCCGCTCACGGCGACACTGGTCCACGATGAACGGGTAAGGCTGCCGAACGTCCAGCTTGCTATGAGTTGCGCTACTTCGGCGGATGCTTTGTACTGGAGAAGCTGCTGAAGGGCGACGAAGAAGAAGTTCATCACGATACCGGCGAGAATGATGGTAATTGTCGACATTCCCTTCATTTTACCGACCATGTAGATCGCGAGAGATACCCCGCCGGCAAAAATAAACGCGAGAACAGCGGTCCCGAGCCATAAAATCCCGGCAATGCTGAACCCGGTGAATATTGCGGTTGCAGCGCCGAATGCCGCCCCGGAGGTAAGTCCGAGGGTATACGGACTTGCAAGGGGGTTGTTGCAGATTGTCTGGACCTTGACTCCGGCAAGACCGAGCGATGCACCGACGAAGATGCAGGTAAACGTCATCGGCAGGCGAACAGACCACACGATGGCAGTGCTGGTCGTCTCGCCGTTCGGCCCGTCAAAAAGCGTGGTCACAACGTCATGGATCGGTATCCACGAAGGGCCGATCATAAGGTCCGCCAGGACGAGGAGCACCAGACCTATCAGGCTGCCGATGCAGACTATCGCACGTTTCCGGACGATGGCCTGATAGATCGCCGCTCCGTCTCTGTCCGCCATTGTCTGCCCGACTTACGTTGCATCGAGTTTGATCATGAAGGTGCCCGTGTAATCGAGATCGGGCAGATACTTCTCGTAGAATTCCTCCATAGTCGCCTGCGGATCAAGGTCTTCGAAAAGTTCCGGATACAGCGCTTTGGCGATGTACTGGAGATAGACGTAGTCGATCATGGTACGAAGCCCGCCGTGGTCGATGCCGTATACCTCTCCCTCTTTGACGGCGGTAATCACGTTCCAGCCGGGTCGTTCAGTAAACTTCTTCAGGCGTTCCCGGGCGGTTTCTTCGCTGATGGTGTACCCCATGCGCATCTGGTCCCCGTTGGTATCTCCCGACCAGATCGCTCCTCCAATGAAGATTACGTCCGGATTGGATGCAATGACGTATTCCGGGTTTAAAGAGCCGTATTTTTCAATCTGACCGTCGGCAATGTTGATCCCGCCGGCCTGCGTAGCAAACGACCCCCACATGGTATTGGAGTAGGAGTTTCCATAGTCGCCCGGACCTTTGTTTCCGAGTTCAACGTAGACGGCTTTCTTCTCGACGTTTGCGTCGGCAAGACGTGAGGTAATGTCGTTAACGGCAGCGGTGTATGCCGCGATCTGTTCCTCCGCAACATCTTCCTTGCCGAGGAGCATCCCCAGAATGCGGTTGCTCCGGGTATGCGTCTCAAGGGTGTTCGAGTTGAAGTCGATGACGACGACGTTGATGCCGGCGTTCTCATACGTCTTTACCTGCTCGTTATTGGCGGAATACTGTGACGGGGAGAGCAGCAGGACGTCGGGTTTCAACTGCAGGATCTTCTCGGTGTTCAGGGTATCGTCGTGATAACTTCCTATGTTAACGATCTCGCCGTTTGCTTCCAGAAGTTTCGGGTATGTCGAGGTAAATACCGCATATTCGCCGTATCTTGTGCCGTCCCAGGAATCCATGGCCAGACCGACCAGTTTATCCAGGGCGTCATCGCCGCCGACCATCAGGTAGTTGACGATATAAAACCCGACCGCGATTGTTTCCGGCCGGGAATCAAGCGTCACTTCGCGCCCCGCCAGATCGGTGAACGTGATCTGAGCGTCCGTGTTGTTTGCCGCACTATTCGTAGTAACACAACCGGCCGCCAGCAGACATGCCGTAGTCGTTAAAACAAGAAATATACTCCAGATTCCTTTTACCATAGGTCACCCCGGAAAGAGTCTCCGACATTACAAAACGCCTGAAAATTCATCCTTTCATAATACTGGACACCGAAACTTGCGGTAGATGTAATATCCAGTTTAATTTTCCATGCTATAAATATAACGAATATTTATATGGATATTACTTAATTGAATGGATCTGATGGCTCTGTTGAAATCTCTCCATGATACCCGCTTCCGTCAGGGTGTCCGGAGGTAGCCACCGTCCCTCTCCCGCCGGACGACAGCCCCTTATTACACCATAACGACAATATACTATCATGACCACCGACCGCGAGAGGGCGGCGTTCGAAGCCGGGATCAAACTCGGCGCCCTCTACCACCAGTTCGTTGGGACGCCCATCTCCCGCGAGACGGCCGCGACGGTTGAGACCGCAATTGAGCAGGCCGTCGGCCTTCAGCCCTACGTGACGGGAATCCGCGTCCGGCTGAACCGGGAGATGATGGTCTCGAACCGGTTCGGCTACTCGGAACTTGCCGGGCGGATGTTCGACGCCGAGATCACGACAGAGGTAGGGACGGCCGTCTGCCGGGCCCGGCTGCACCTCGAGAACGACTACCCCATGATGGAGATTCTTGAGATCCATGAAACTCCCCGCGATACCGATCACTGACGACCATATCCACATCGACCCGGCGAACGGCCGGGGCGTCGAGGCCGCGAAGGACTTCCGCCGCAGCGGAGGGACGCACATCTTCCTCGTCTCGAAGCCCTCCTGGTCGTTCGGGATCAAGCCCTCCTCGGGCGAAGACTACCGGGGAGTCTTCCGGGAGACTCTCCGGGTTGCCGATATGGTCCGGGAGGCCGGGCTCGTCGTCTATCCCATCCTCGGCGTCCACCCGGCGGAGATCAGCCGTCTCTCCGAACGGATGAGCCTCGATGAGGCCGTCTCCGTCATGACGGCCGGGCTCGACCTCGCGGCCCGCTACGTCGAGGAGGGAGAAGCCGTCGCCTTAAAGAGCGGGCGGCCGCACTACGAGACGACACCGGAGGTGCTTGCCGCCTCAAACGCGGTCCTCTTCCACGCCCTCGAACTCGGGGCGGCATGCGGCTGCGCCGTCCAGCTCCACGCCGAGAGCGGGCCCTGCACCGACGTCGTCGAGATGGCCCGGCGGGCAGGAATACCGGTTGAGCGGGTCGTCAAACACTTTGCAACCTCCGATACGCCTCTTGCGCCCTCCTTCATCGCACGGCACGAAGATATCCCCGCACTCGCCCGCGCCGGGCGGCTGTTCACCATGGAGAGCGACTACATGGACGAAAACGCACGGCCCGGCGCCGTCCTCGGACCGAAATCGGTCCCGCGGTTCACGCGCCGGTATCTTGAAGAGGGGCTCATCACCGAGGAGGACGCCTGGCGCATCCATGCAGAGGCCCCCTCGCGCACCTATGGCGTGAATATCGTCCTTCCTTAATGGAACAGCGCACCTTTTTGACGACTCCCGTCCAAGAGATCTGCAATGTACCTGAAAGTGCACCACATACCGGGTGCCGGTGACGTGGTGGCCGCCTGCGACTCCGAACTCCTGGATGTCACCCTGATGCATGGAGACGTAGAGGTCTGCATCACCGGAGATTTTTACGGCACAACGCGTGCCGACGAAGAAGAGGTCAGGGGGGCTCTCGCCGGCGCGACAAACGTTAACATTATCGGGAAGCGCGTCGTAGCCCTCGCCGTCTCCATGGGCCTCGTTGCCGAGGGGGACTGCATCATGATCGGCGACGTGCCCCATGCCCAGATATTCAGGATCTAACCCATGACCATCCAGACGAGCATCTGCCCCCGGTGCGGGCAGCCGACCGAGGAAGGGGGACTCTGTCCGCGGTGCCGGGCCGCGGATGTCCGGCTGCTCTCCTGCGAACCCCGCATAACGGCCGTGTACTGCCCGGTCTGCGGGTCGCAGAAGCGCGGCAAGACCTGGTCCGACCTCCGGGTGCCGCGCGAGGACCTCATCGCCGAACTGGCGGTGGCGGCGACGAGCATCCACCTCGACGCAAAGAACCCCCGGGTCACCGTCCGGTCGGAGGAGACCGGGCCGAACAGGACGACCTGCACCGTCGAGGTGGAGGCGACCCTCTACTCCGTCCCGGTCCGGGAGACCTGCCGGGTCGAGATCCTCTGGCAGAAGGAGTCCTGCGACCGATGCAGCCGGATCTCCGGGGGCTATTACGAGGGGATCGTCCAGGTGCGGGCGACCAATAGAAAGATCAACGCCTACGAGCGCGAGGTCGCGACGAGCATTGCAGAGCAGGCCGAGGAGTCTCTCCAGCAGACCGGGGACCGCCTCTCGTTCATCTCGGAACTCGAGGAGTCGAAAGACGGCGTCGACATCACCGTCGGGACGCAGCACCTCGGCCAAGAGATCGCCCGGATGATCACGAGTGCGCTCGGCGGGCGGTTTACGACCCACCCGAAACTGGTCGGCGAGCGGGAGGGAAAAGCCCTCTACCGGGTCACCTACTCCATCCGCCTTCCCTTCTACCAGAAAGGCGACGTGGTGGTCTCCCGGGGCGGCTACTTCGAGGTGCGCGAGATCGACGGGCAGCATCTCCGGGTCTTCGACCTTGCGGACGGCACGACCCGGACCCTCACCGAAGGGGAGGTCGAGCGCCTGATCGGGAACGTCCGTGACGCCGAGTCCGCGCTCGTCGCCTTCACGCAGCCGAACCTCGTGGGGCTTCTCGACCCGAAGACCTACCGGACGCGGGAGGTCGATGCGGTGCCCTGGACCTTCCCGGTGGAGGGACAGCCCATCCGGGTGCTCCGCGACGAGGAGCAGGACCGTCTGGTCATCGTCGGGTGACTGCTGTTGCGTGCGCGGAAGGTGCCGGCGGGCGACCTCGCCGGTCTTTGTGATGCCGGGTGGGTGGACCGCACCCGCCGCCCCTACGTCCGGGACGGCACCGCCTGGGTCCCGGTCAGGGAGGGGTATCCCGCCGACGGGGACCTCCCCGAACGGGAACCGCCTTACCGGGGGCGCGGCTACCACCTCATTGGGGACATCGCGGTCCTTCACGGCGATGCGCCGACGGAGGGGGAACTCGCCGCGATCGTCCGGCACTGCCGCCCCCGGGGGGTCATCCGGGTGAAGGGGTATCTGGGCGCGATGCGCATCCCGGACGTCGAGGTCCTCTACGGCACCGCCGGCGAGGTGCGGCACCGCGAGCAGGGATACACCTTCATCCTCGACCCGACGCGGGTGATGTTTGCGCAGGGAAACCGCACGGAGAAAGCGAGGATTGCCGCTCTCGTCCGGCCCGGCGAGCGGGTCGCCGATATGTTCGCCGGGATCGGCTACTTCACCGTCCCGGCGGCCGCGAGCGGCGCGAGAGTCCACGCGATGGAGATCAATCCGACAGCCTTTGAATACCTGCAGCGAAATATTATGGGAAACCATGTTGCGGACCGGGTTACGGCAGAGATCGGGGACTGCCGGGACCTCCTCTCCGGGGTCTACGACCGCGTCCTGATGGGCCACTTCGACGCCCCGTCGATGCTCGCCGACGCCCTCGCCCATGTCCGGCCGGGGAGCGTGCTCCACGTCCACAGCATCGGCGATGCGACGTCCCGGGTCCGGGAAGAGGCGACGAAGGCCGGGTTCTCGGCGACGGTCGCCTCCCGCCGGGTGAAGAAGTACGGTCCGCATGCATGGCATATGGTGCAGGATGTGACGATAGCGTGACGATACTTTCGGGAAAAACGGTGGTCCTTGCCGTGACGGGGAGCATCGCGGCCGTCGAGACGGTGAAACTCGCCCATGCCCTGCGCCGCAGAGGCGCAACGGTGCAGGCGGTGATGACGGAGGCGGCAGCCGGGATCGTCCACCCCGACGCCCTGACCTACGCGACCGGCCGGCCGGCAATCACGCGGATCACCGGCATCGTGGAGCACGTCCTCTACTGCGGGGAGGGCGGGGCGGCGGACCTCCTTCTCATTGCGCCCGCTACGGCGAATACGATTGGAAAGATCGCCTGCGGGATCGACGACACCCCCGTGACCACCTTCGCCACGACGGCGCTCGGCCGGGGGATGCCGATGGTAGTGGTCCCGGCGATGCACGAGAGCATGTACCGCCACCCGGGGGTTATGGAGAACCTCCGTCGGCTCTGCTCCTGGGGCATCGACGTCGTCGACCCGCGGGTCGAGGAGGGGAAGGCGAAGATCGCCGATACCGAAACGATCGTCCTCCATGCCGAGCGTGCGGTCTCCGGCCGGCCGCTTGCGGGTAAACGCGTCCTGATCACGAGCGGGGCGTGTGCGGAGCCCCTCGACGACGTGCGGGTCCTGACCACCCGGTCGACCGGGCGGATGGGGCGGGAACTCGCGCTTGAGGCCTTCCGGCTCGGCGCCGACGTGACGGTGGTGCACGCGGGGTCGTTCCCGTGCGTACGAAACATCGCTGTCTCGACCGCCGCTGAGATGCGGGACGCGGTCCTCCGGGTCTCCCGGGACGAGGGGGTCGATATCTTCGTCAGCGCAGCCGCGGTATCGGACTTTGCCCCGGAACGCCGGGAAGGGAAGATCCCGAGCGGCACGCCCCAGACGGTCCGGCTCGACCCTCTCCCGAAGGTCATCGACGAGGTGATGGCGACCTATCGCCCCGTGACGGTTGCGTTCAAACTCGGGTGGCACGAGGAGGAGCGGGCGCGGGCGATGCTCGATGCGGGCGCGGCCGTTGTCGTCGTGAACGCCCCGCCGGTGATGGGGGCGGAGGAAGGGTCGTTCTCGATCATGACCGTCGATGGGACCCGGGAAGTCTCCGGGAGCAAAGAGGAGGTCGCGGCGGCGATATGGGCCGGACTGCTGTAGCCTTCTCTCCCGGGCACATCTCCGGCTACTTCAGGCGGGTCGAGGGGAACAGCCCGGAGGTCACCGGGAGCATCGGGGCCGGGATGGTCATCGACGAGGGGGTGCGTTCGGCGGTCGAGGAGGCCCGCGAGACGAGCGTCCGGGTGGTCCGGCAGGGCCGGCAGGGCCGGGCGAGCACCGGGTCGCCGCCGGTCGAGTACGCCCTCGACCGGCTGGGGGTCACGGCCCGCGTCACGACGGAGTGCCGGCTTCCCATCGGAGCCGGGTTCGGGCTCTCGGCGGCGGCGCTTCTCGCGACGCTCACGGCGGCGAATCACCTCTTCGGCCTCGGCCTCTCCGCGGGGGAGGTGGCGGCCTGTGCCCACGAGGCCGAGGTCCTCCACCGCACCGGTCTCGGGGACGTCGCCGCGAGTCAGGCGGGGGGCCTCGTCTGCAGGATGGGTGCCGGCATCCACGCGAAGATCGCCCGGTTCTACCCTGAAGAGCCCCTCTACGCCGTGAGCCTCGGCCCGCTCCCGACCGCATCGGTCCTCTCGTCGGGGGAGGCGATGACGCGGATAGCCGCCGCGTACCCGAACCGCTGCCCGCGTGACCTCGCCGACCTCTGCCGCCTCTCGCGGGAGTTCGCCGAGAAGAGCGGACTCATCGAACCTGCGGTGCGGCGGGTGCTTGCCGCCTGCGACGCGTCCGGGGTCCCGGCAAGCATGACGATGCTCGGCAACGGTGTTTTTGCCTGCGGAGACGGCGCCGGGCGGGTGCTCTCGGGGTTCGGGGAGGTCTACCGCCTGCATGCCGCACGCCGCGGCGCATACTTAATCGAGATGAGATGATGATTCCGAAAGACCATCCACGCTATCGCTCGCTTGTTGCTCGCGAGCGGATGGCCCGGTGCGCCCGTGAAGGCGTCGTCGCCCTGGAAGGGCTCGCGGCACACGGGCGCGGCGAGGCGTTCGACTACCTGATCGGCGAACGAACGACGGCGAGCGCGGCTCTCGCCGAACGGACGGCCGCCGCCATGCTTCTTTCAGCCCGGCACGCGGTGATATCGGTGAACGGCAACACCGCAGCGCTTGCGGCGGCGGAGATTGCAGCGCTCCAGCGGGCAAGCGGCGCCGACGTCGAGGTGAACCTTTTCCACCGGACCGACGAGCGGGTCCGGCTGATCACCCGTCTCCTTGAGGAGAACGGCGTCCGGGTCCTCACGGGGACGCCGGAGCGGATCGTCCCGCTCTCGCACGACCGCGCTCTCAGCCTCCGGGAGGGGATCGGGGACGCCGACGTGGTCCTCGTGCCGCTGGAGGACGGGGACCGCTGTGCGGCGCTCAGGGCGATGGGTAAATCGGTCATCACCGTCGACTTAAACCCGCTCTCCCGGACCGCCAGGACGGCGACCCTGACGATCGTCGACGAGGTGACGCGCGCCCTCCCCGCGATAACCGCGGCGTGCGCCTCTCTCGAACCGGGGGAGGGCGAGCGTCTGGTCGCCTCGCTTGACAATGCCTATCTTCTCCGGGCGGCAATAGATGAGATGAGAGAGAGCTTGAGCCATGCTCTGGAGTGAGGTCTACCGCCCGAAGGGGTGCGAGGGGATCGTCGGGCAGGAGGAGGTCGTCCGCTATCTTGTCTCGTTTGCGGATTCCGGGAGCCTGCCTCATCTCCTCATCTCCGGCCCGCACGGCACGGGGAAGTCGACGGCCGTCGAGTGTCTGGCAAAACGGCTCTACGGCGAGAACTGGGAGGCGAACACGACCATTTTCAGCGCCGCCGATCTCCTCGGCAGAGGGCGGAGCGCTCTTGAGACGGACGAGCGGTTCAGCCTGCTCTACCGCAAAGATCAGAGCCTGATCGTCAACTTCAAGCGGATCGTGAAATGGTACGCCTCGATGCGCCCGCTCGATGCCGACTTTAAACTGATGGTCTTTGAGGACGCCGGGGACCTGACGTTTGAGGCGCAGCAGGGCCTGCGCCGGACGATGGAGCGCTACAGCGCCACCTGCCGGTTCATCTTCGTCACCGTGCGGCCGTCGGCGATCATCCCCGCCATTGCATCGCGCTGTCTGCCGCTCTTCTTCGCCCCACTCGCAAACGAGGTCGTCCGCGACCGCCTCGAGGAGGTCCTCGCCGCGGAAGGGGCCGAGTACCCGGCGGACGACCTCGAGTTGATCGTTCAGGCCGCACGGGGCGACCTGCGGCGGGCGCTCCTCTACCTGCAGATCGCCGTCGGGTCGGGGAAGGACCTCGACCTTGCGGAGGTCTCGCGCTCCGAGACGGAGAGCGTGACGACGTCCGCATTCGACGCGCTCCGGGCGGGGAACTTCGATGCCGCCCGCCGGATCGCTGAAACGCTGATGATCGAGTACGGCCTCTCGGCGCGTGAGGTCGTCCGCGAACTCCGGCGGGTGATCGGGCGCGAGTATAACCACCCCGCCCTCTCCATCGCGCTCGCCGATACGGATTACCGGCTCTGTCACAGCGCAAACGATTTCGTTCAGATCAACGCACTTCTTGCCCGGATTTTCCGGGAGGTGTTCAGTGAGGAAAGTACAGCAACATTATGACGAGGTCGCGGACGTCTACGACGACCGCTACGACGGCCACCGCGGCAGGAGTTACCACCGGCATATCTGCGATCACGTGATGAGCATGCTCCCCGGGAGAGGGTTCCTCCTCGACCTCGGGTGCGGGACCGGGCTTTTTGTGCAGCGCTACGTGGAGGAGGGGGGCCGGGCGGTGGGCCTCGACATCAGCCACGGGATGGTCCGGCACGGGCGGCAGCGCTGTCCGGAGAGCGGGTTCTGTGTCGGGACTGCCGATGTCCTGCCGTTCCGGGACGCCACCTTCGATGCTCTCGCGAGCCTGCTCGCTTTCAGTTACGTCCCGGACCCAGCGGCGATGCTCCGGGAGTCCTACCGGGTCCTCGCACCCGGCGGCCGGATCGCCGTCTGCACCCTCTCGCGGACGGTCTTTACGAGCATCGTCCCCATCGCCTACCATGTGGGGGAGAAGGTCGGTTTAAAAAAGGTGGGCGTGGGGGATTTCGACGAGCACTACTACACCAACGCCGAGATTGCCGGGCTCTTCCGGGAGGCCGGGTTCGAGGACGTTTCGGTCGACCGGTGCTCGTTTGCGCACTTAAACCTCGCGGACCCGCTCTTTAACCTCGCCCGGAAGGTGGAGCCTTTCGTCGAGGAGAACCTCCCCTACCTCGCCTATAACGTCTGTGCGAGCGGGAAAAAGCCGGAAGAGTAGATGTCGGCGGGCCGTCCGTCGCGCCGGCGCCGACTTTTTTTTTACGATCGGGTTACGGTGCAGCAGCGATACGGTTATATCCTGCCTCCCCCGAATTACTTCCCATGGAGCCGGTCGATATCGTCCTGACGAAGGATACGTTCGAGGTTCTCGCCTCGGGGACCCGGCTTGATATTTTAAAGGCGCTACGCACACGCAGGATGACGGTCACGGAGCTCGCGGACGACCTCGACCTCGCGAAGTCCACGGTCCATCACCACCTCCAGAGGCTGGCCGACGCCGGGTTTGTCGCCGCCGGGGAGGACGGTCATGCCTGGGTGTACTACGCGCTCACGCCGGCGGGGCGCGCTCTCCTGCAGCCGCACGGCAGCGCCCGGGTCCGGATCATCCTGACGGCGGGACTGGCGAGCCTCGCCGGAGGGGTCGCCGCCCTCGCGGCCTTCCTGACGGCGCCGGTCCGCGAAGTGCCGATCTTTCCGAGACCGGGCGGCGGCGGCCTCCCGGTCCCGGAGGGGCCTCCCGTGGAACTGCTCATTGCCGGGATCGCTCTGGTGCTTGTCGGTGGGTTTCTGGTGGGGTATGCCTGCATCCGGCGGCGAAACACGCGCGCGGCGGGATCTCTCCCTGCGGACGGAAAAAGCGTTTAGCCTCCATATACTTTTTGGATCTGTTCGACGGGGGTCGAACATTTTCACCGGTTTTATCGTTCCGGGAGGCTGAAGGACTGCTGTAGATGCCGCACGCGGCGCCCGCGACCGACACGGCGTTCATCCGTCGACGGTTCGGGGTTGGGTGCGCTCTGCGTGCCCGGAGGCATCGGTTTCGCCGGTACTCGCGAGAGAGACCCGTTGCGGTCTTATGCCTCCAGTGGCTATGGAGGTTAAAAACAATGAAACTCTATCTCTCGAAGACCGGCGTCCTGCTGGCGGTTCTGCTCGTCATGGGGGCGGTCGCCGCTCCCGTCATGGCGGGGGAGGTGACCAAACAGCTCTCCGTGCCCTACTACGAGCAGGAGGCGTCCTGCTACTGCGGCCCGGCGGTCGCACAGATGTGGATAGACTTCCACAACGGTTACATCTCGCAGGATACGCTATGGAGCAGTATCCAGTCTCACAACCGGGAGGGCTGGCCTCTCTGGTATACCGACCCGGACGGGCTCGCAGCCTGCGTGAGCGACTACCTCAGCAACTTCGTCGCCGAGGATCGCAGGTGGAGTTATTTTGACTCGGCAAACATCGCCATGGCGATGGATATCGTGGACCTGGACAATCCGACGCCTGCGTTGATCTATAATGGGTATCACTGGGTTCTGGTGAAGGGTGTCTCGTACGAGGATTACTACGGGAGTATATACGATGTATATGGCTTCTGGGTGCACGATCCCTGGGAGGACGATATCAACCATGTCAACCGCTACTATTCTACAGATGACTGGAGCGATGTATTCACCCCGGTGGATATAGATGGAGATGAAAGCTACTGGGAGGGATATTGGACTCACTTGCGGGGCTACTGGGGAGCTGACACCGCCAGTACCGCACCTCTGGACGCGGCTTTGGTCTCCAGTCAACCTGTACCTAGGGATGACAACACTACCCGCCCCGCGGTCTGGAGCGACACCCTGGTGCGGCCCACGCCGACCGCAGGCGTCGATCGCGAGACCTACTATGACCAGATGACCGCATATTACGAAGCCGTGGCGAAAAACGTCACCCTGATGGCCGATGAGGAAGACGATATCCCCCTGACCGAGGATACCAACCTCGCCGCGTTTGCCCGGCAGGAGATGAACAGAATCAAGATCTTCCAGGAAGAACTTGAAGGTGCGATCCCAGGAGAGTCAGTCTTCGTGCACTCGCTGGATGAGAAGCGGCACGATTACTACCTGATTCCCTTTGAGCGGGACGGTTACGTCACTGTCGTCGCACAGGTCTCCATCAAAGGAGATGTCGCAGATTTCAGTAGCGCATTTTCCCCGACTCCAGGGACACAGAAGACACAAAACGTGATCCGTCCGACGCTGGAGGAGGCACGAGCAATCCTCGCGGAAAACGGCTATGATGGCACCCTGCCTGCCCGGCTGGTCTGGAAGTTCTGCGAGCAGACCCAGTCCTCGGCCGTTCCCGTCTGGGAGTTTACCGTGGACGACGGGGATACGGTCTACGTCGGCTACGCTCCCTGGAAGGATCAGGTCGAGTTCTACGAAGAATTGACGATGAAGAAGATCGCGGGATGATACAGGGCCTTATTTCCCCGGTGACTTCATCCTCTCCTTTTTTGGGCTGAAATTTAATTCGTGGAGATGCTACCCCTGAGAATCAGGCAACGCCGCACCCCCTTCGGGACTAATGATCTTGGTGGTGGCGGGTTCCCCGACCCAGCGAGAAGTGAAGATCGCGTTCATATACATTCCGGACCTGTTCGACGGGGGTCGAACAGTTTCGCCGGCTTTATCGTCTTTCTGCAGAGAGAATCCATGTGGATGCCCGGGGCTGCCCGGTCTCGAAGGTTTCCGGCCTTTTCCTCCGATGCGATCCACGGGAGAGAACGATGAAAAGACTATTGATATTCTCCGGAATAGGCATTCTGGTTCTGGCGCTCATTCTCGCAGGACTGAGCGCTGCCGGTACCGCACCTCTGAACACGACTTCGGTCTCCGGCGGACCCGTAGCGGGGGATACAGGCACCGCCCGTCCCGATACGCCGGACGGCGCCGGCAACAACCTATTCGCGTTCGACCTCTACCGCCGCCTCGCGGCCGATCCGGCGCATGCGGGAGGCAACCTCTTCTTCTCGCCCTACAGCATCTCGTCGGCCCTTGCAATCACCTACGAGGGCGCCCGCGGCACGACCGCCGACGAGATCGGGGCGGTGCTGCACCTTCCAACGAACGACACCCTCCGGCGGGAGGGGTTTGCCGCGATCGACGCCGGGCTGAACCGCGGGAGCGGTAACTACACTCTCCGCACCGCAAACGCCCTCTGGGCGGAGGAGACCCATTCGTTCCTCCCGGAGTATATTGAGACGGCCGCCCGCTGGTATGGGGCAAACGCAACGAGCCTCGACTT